>NZ_JAVKBY010000247.1:0-51780 GCF_040222985.1 Coleofasciculus sp. F4-SAH-05 | reverse complement strand
AAACTCAATCATCTTTCCGACAACCGAATCATCCTTACCAACATAAGCCACCCACCACTAACCCCTCTGTGTAATCAGTGCTACTAACCTGTGCCACCCATCACTCACCCATAAAAAAATCAGCGCAATCAGTGTTACCAGCCTTGCAATTCCCCTTGACCCATCGGACGTTCCACCTTCAAACATTCCTGAATCGCCGCCTGCTTAATATGACTCATCTGCACCGCCTCCCCAGCCCCCGCCGCTAAAAACGCTGCATTCATGGCAATCGTCTTAATATTCCCCCCTGCCATATTCAACTGTCCCAACTTCTTAAAATCCAACCCCTCCGTCGGTGTCTGTTGGGGAAACACCCGCCGCCAAATTTCCTCTCGTTCTTTGGCACTCGGATAGGGAAACTTAACAATAAACCGAATCCGACGAATAAACGCCTGATCCAACCCCGTCTGAATATTCGTCGTCAAAATCGCCAATCCCCGATACGTCTCCATCCGTTGCAACAAATAACTCACCTCAATATTGGCATGACGGTCATGGGAATCCTTCACCTCAGAACGTTTGCCAAACAGCGCATCCGCCTCATCAAACAGTAAAATCGCCCCACACCCTTCCGCGCCATCAAAGATGCGCCGCAAATTCTTCTCCGTCTCGCCAATATACTTACTCACCACCGCACTCAAATCGATGCGATAGACATCCAACCGTAAGGTATTCCCCAATACCTCCGCCGCCAGGGTTTTCCCGGTTCCCGACATCCCCGAAAACAGGGCATTTATTCCCAATCCCCGTTGATTCTTTTGGGCAAATCCCCAGGTTTCATAGACCCTTCCCCGTTGCTGTACCTGTACCACCATCTCCCGCAGCATCCCCTTCTCCTTCTCCGGTAAAATTAAATCCTCCCATTCGGCTGTTGTCTCTATCCGCACTGCCAAGTCCTGCAACTGGGGACGGGCTTGGGTGCGACAAATTTCCCATAAGGGACTCTTTGCCACTTCTAAGGTGACAGGTTTCGGCGGTGGGGTTTCGGTATCGGTTTTGCGAGTCGTTCGGCGTTTGCGCGTGGGTTTGGTTTCCTCTACGGGTTCAGGTGCAGGGGTAGCAATGGCTGCTTCCTTGTTGGCAATTTCGGCATCTAGACTCGTTTGCGCCTGAATACACACCGTATAAATATCCCTGACACTCAGTTGAAACTGGGACACCAACGCTTCAATCTCCGCCTCCAGATGCACGGCTTTCTCCCCTAAAGCCCCTTGCCAAATCGTCTTCTGTTCCTCGGCGGTGGGGGGCTGCACCTCCCAAGTAATTAGCGATCGCACGCTGTTTCGCCCACGTTCTCGACGACTCACCATCAGAGGCAGATTAATCGTATCGATAAATTCGGATAACCCAGAGTTCATCCCCTCATCCATCTCATCCCCATCCAGGAATAGCACCGAATGTGTCAATCGCCATTCCCGTTCACACAACTGCTTGACTAAACTCAGACTCCCCCCCTGAGACGTCAACGCCGCCACGGATAAGCGATGCAGATTCAAATTCAACTGACGACAAACCGCCGCCGCGATCGCACTTTTACTCATTCCATCCACCCCCGATAACCCAATCACAGGCAACAATGTCCGGGATGACTCGACCCAAGTTGCCGCAATTTGCGCCACCATCTGCTGATGGGATGGCGGTAAAACAGCATAATCCTCTGCCGCCACCGACAACGGCTGCACCATTCCCCGCAATCGCGGATCAACATAATCCTCCCCCAACAGATAATCAAAAATCCGCTCATCTATCCGCAAGGGACACTTAAGCCGACTCGTCCCCTCCCCCACTTCAATCAACCGCCACCAGCGCAAAGGCGCATCCGGACGCAAGGCGGCTAAATTCGGTTCTGCCGAAAGCGCCCAGGCTAAACCAAACGTGGGATAATTCCGGTGCGCCTCCCCCTGTGCCTCAGCAGATAATGCCCCCCACTGCTCATCCAATTCCATCCCGGCACAGAGGAGCAACACATCCCGCTCAAACACTGATAACCGGAAGATTTGACAGAGTTGTGTCAACGCCGAGGGTGGGGCATCCGCTTCCTCCTCTGGCAGTGCGATCGCGATCATCTCCGTCTCTTTCCCCTGACGCTGCTCAATCCGACGAATCAGCGCCAATCGTACCTGTGCGATCGCACTCTTCAGATCACGACGACTATTGGCTACATACCAATTTGTAGTTGTTGTATCCTTTGCTACTGACATTTCCTTGGCTTTCCTCAAAGTTGTTTGGGCTAAACCTGTCAAGTTCTGATAATTAAAACTATTCTTTCCAAAAAAAAAAGGTTAAATATTTAAATCTGTTTGATGTCTTAACAAAACATCATAATTTCTTGTTTTTGAAGCATTTTCCGGAATTCTCTACGAGTTTACTATAGTTTCAGTCATTGTGAGACGGATGTGCGATAAACTGGTATATTATCTATGGTGGTGATTTTGTGGGCAAAAATAATCCGGACACCACTCAACGCCAAGAATACAGGCAAAAATTGGCAGCAGGAAAGGATGGTGTCTCACGCCCAACTTACCCTCGGACGCATGTATTTTGTTAAACTTACGATAAAAATCATTACAGGGTCTTGACAAAAACACAGATTACACAGATAGATTGAATGGCAGAGACAGCAACTGTGAATAGTGAGGGACACAGATTGACACAGAGAACTAAATAATCTCCCCAAAATCTAATCATCGTTTCATCCTTTGCCTCCCCAGAACTAACGCTTCTGTGAAATCAGTGCTATTAACCCCCAAACACCCCACCCTTACCATCTCCAAAAATCCGTGAAATCAGTGTGTCAGATTCTTACAATAGAAAGCACAAACCTATTTGCCTCAAACACTGCTTGTGACTGCTTCTGCCTTTACCGCTGAACGCCTACTCTTTACACCGACTACCCCGGAAACCGATGCTATTCCCACTATCTTTGCTTTTCCCAATGACTACACCGTAGGCATCACCAGCCTAGGCTATCAAGTTGTTTGGGCAACCCTAGCCCAGCGATCTGACTTACAAGTAAGCCGCTTGTTTACCGATTGTCATGAACCATTGCCCCGACAGCCAGAATTAATCGGCTTCTCTATATCATGGGAACTCGATTATGTCAATATATTGTCCTTACTAGAATCCTTAGAAATTCCGGTACGCTCTGCACAACGGGACGATCGCCATCCCCTCGTGTTTGGCGGCGGACCCGTACTCACCGCAAACCCAGAACCCTTTGCTGATTTCTTTGATCTGATCTTGTTAGGGGATGGGGAAACCCTATTAGGGGATTTCATTGACGCTTATAAACAGGTTCGCCAAGCCGATAGAACCGAGAAATTGCGGCATTTAGCCCACGTTCCAGGGATATACGTTCCCAGTCTGTATAGGGTAACCTATCAGGATCAAACAGGCGCGATCGCATCCATTCAACCCGTCGATTCCCAGATTCGGGCCACAGTCACCAAGCAAACCTATCGCGGTAATACCTTATCCTCCTCCACCGTTGTTACCGAAAAAGCCGCTTGGGAAAATATTTACATGGTGGAAGTGGTACGCAGTTGCCCAGAAATGTGCCGCTTTTGTTTAGCCAGTTATTTAACCTTGCCTTTTCGCACGCCAAGTGCCACCGATTCGTTGATTCCAGCGATTGAACGCGGATTGACAGTAACCAAGCGCATTGGCTTACTCGGGGCGTCGGTGACTCAACATCCAGAGTTTGAGGTATTGCTGGATTATCTGGCACAACCAGACTATGATGATGTTCGATTGAGCATTGCCTCAGTGCGAACCAATACCGTCACGCCCAAGCTAGCGGAAACCTTGTCGAAACGGGACACGCGATCGATTACTATTGCCGTGGAAAGTGGTTCGGAACGATTACGGCAAATTATTAATAAGAAATTGAATAATCAGGAGATCATTCAAGCGGCAATTAATGCCAAGGCTGGGGGATTAAAGGCACTCAAGCTGTATGGGATGGTGGGTATTCCCGGTGAAGAAATGTCTGATGTGGAACAGACAGTAGCCATGATGCAGGCGATCAAAAAAGCCGCCCCAGGTTTACGCTTAACTCTGGGATGCAGTACCTTTGTTCCTAAAGCCCATACCCCCTTTCAATGGTTTGGCGTGAATTCTGCTGCCCAGAAGCGGTTAAAGTATTTGCAGAAAACCTTGAGATCGCAGGGTATTGACTTTCGCCCGGAAAGCTATAATTGGTCAGTAATTCAGGCGCTAATCTCCAGAGGCGATCGCCGATTGTCGGAGTTGTTAGAATTAACACGGCATTATGGCGACTCCGTGGGAAGTTTTCGACGGGCGTTTAAGCAATTAAAAGGCAAGTTGCCAGAATTGGATTTTTATGTGCATGACAATTGGTCAACAGAGCAAATATTGCCTTGGAGTCATTTACAAGGCTCTTTACCTCAAGGTACATTATTAAAACATTTGGATGCGGCGATGTCTATTAGTCATTAGTCATTAGTCATTAGTCATTAGTCATTAGTCATTAGTCATTAGTCATTAGTCATTAGTCATTAGTCATTAGTCATTAGTCCTTTGTTTTATGTCCTTCGATAACTCATGCAAGATTTAAAAGCTGAACTCGCCCAATCTGTCGATGAAGCCGCCTGGGATTGGCTGGTTCCTCACTCCTTACGAGATGTTGTGATCGTGGTGAAGCCAGAGTTAGATATACTTGATGTTGGAGTCGCGATCGCGAATGATGATACCTTGTCTGTCCAGTCTTGGATTAGTAACCAACAGCTTCACAAACCGTTTGCTAATCAATTAGCCGATTGGAATAGCGATCAAAGTAAACGGTTTCAAGCTTTGATTGTACAACCCTATGTTTTAGTACAAGAACTCGCCGCCTAAAACATTGCTGGGTTTAGCCACAATCGTAGGGGCGGGTTTAGCCACAATCGTAGGGGCGGGTTTAGCCACAATCGTAGGGGCGGGTTTAGGGAATCAATTCAGCTCCTCACCGATAACGGAACAACAAAACCCGCCCTCCTCACCGATAACGGAACAACAAAACCCGCCCTCCTCACCGATAAATGAACAACAAAACCCGCCCTCTTCACTGATAAATGAACAACAAAACCCGCCCTTATTTAAGTAGGTCAGTGGCAATAAACTTACCTATAGTAAGTTATGTAAATAATCCTTAAACCCTTACAAATGACGAATGACGAATGACGAATGACGAATGACGAATGACGAATGACGATCTTTACCGTTCACTTTAATTGTGTCCACCTACTTAAGTTCTATTTTTTCAGGAAATTCGATGTCTGACCCAGAGTAGCGCCAGTATGTCCAGTCGTCACCCACAATAACGCTCTTGCACCATCCCGCAGGGATTTCTCAATCGGTTCCGGATCACGTCCTAACGACACAGGGACAGGCTTAACAATGATCCCGCGACTGCCAAACACAATTTCACCAATTACCCGCGCCCGCAGCATGTGATCATCTGCTGTAATCAAATAGACACCATCGATTCCTTGGGCTTTAAACTCATCCACCAACGTCGTAAAGTTAGTTACCGTATCGGTAGCACGGCGATCAATATGCAGGTGATTGCGGGGAATTCCAGCTTTAGCGAATACCTTTTGGGTGTACCATGATGGACTACCGGACGATACCCAGATATGAAGATTGGGGTGCTGCTGAGCGAAATCAGCCGCAAACAGTTCTCGTTCTTCTTCTCCCCCTAAAACCAAAATAGCTTCCGGCTGGATCAAATAACTTTGAATTTGCTTATAGCCACAGAATAGCGAAACCGCCAAAATCGGCATCAACCAGGACAGTAATCTAACCTTAGAGCGCCGCGATCGCGAAAACAAGTATCGCCGTTGACGCACAGAAATCCTCAAAAGCATGAATAAACAGAAGAATCAGGTGGTATCAAGGAGGAGCGCTCTTTTGGGCGGAACCTGGAAATCCCCCCTACATCGCAAGATACCAGTCTAAAGGTACGCTTAACCGCAATGCAATCCATTACTATAAAAGTTCCACGATCCCCTCAAAACTTTCCACTCTCACCCTCTGTTAGTCCGTACAGATTTTGATACTCTCCAGACGCGCCATGGCGCGTCTCTACATGCTCCTGGAGCAATCTGAGCCGAAAACTTTTCGGTCTACTGATATTCTCTTACTGACGGGACTGGCCGGATTTGAACCGGCGACCTAGCGCTTCAGATTGGTGTGAGTTTCCTCACTCTCTGGACTATTCCTTCACCTTGGGCGTATCGCCTTTAGGTGGTAGCCGTTCTGTTTAAGGACGTTTGTACTTTATAGAGCATACTGTCGTGGATGTAAGGATGAATGAACGCTAAAAACCGTTTTCCTTCCTTCGTTCCCATTCGCAGACGATAAAGACCTTTGGCTTTACTCAGCCCCCACTTAAATCCCCAAACCTCAGCAAAATAAGCAACAATGATCTCATTTTGTTCTTTAGAGAGATAAGTATTCAGATTAAGCGTCAAAGCATGAACCTTTCCGTCTTTTTTCCGGAAGGACTTAGACCCATCATCCATAAACCAAATCGCTATTCCCTGGGGAGTTAAGAAATTTAGGAACGTTCGGGTGATTGTTTTGGTTCCCGCTTGATAAAGCCTCTTAACTAAAACCCGTGTCAGGGGAATCAACTTTGGTTCTAAGCGAATCTGCTCATAGCCCTTCCTTGTACTCCAGCGTCGGATGCTGACTGATTTACCAGTTATTTGTTCGAGAAGCTTTTTCTTAAATAAGAGATACTCCTCATACTTCGATGAATTCTGGATCAAGAAATTGTTTTGATTTCTTTTTCCATCACCTAATAACAGTCCAGCCAGAATACCGCGTTGCTCTACTTTCGATGAGACATTATAGTCCATCTTTTATCGGTGTCCTTAAACCAGTCTCTGCACCTTCCGATTCGTTTTTAGAGTGGAGTTTTGCCAGATTGACTTAAACTCAAACGCATCGGCTTGGCTCAAGATTACCGTATCTGTTATCAGACTTAGGCTTCCTTGAATTTGACTACATTCACTCGTCAGGTTTCCCTGGCGGTGCCCGATTTTTCAGGAGGCGCTTGCTCTATCCATCTGAGCCACAGCCCCATTTCAATTCAACCATTATACCCAATACTCTCTCTCTAGTCTTGCCTGATCCCCAACTTCAGCAAAAAATTTGTCATTAGTCATTTGTCATTAGTCATTTGTCATTCGTTGACTCCCTCATCTTCCCCAGCTCCCTCTGCTCCCTCTGCTCCCTCTGCTCCCTCTGCTCCCCCAGCTCCCCCAGCTCCCCCAGCTCCCCCAGCTCCCCCAGCTCCCCCAGCTCCCCCAGCTCCCCCAGCTACTAGGAAATCCAGGGCAATTTTGCCTCACCTATCCACGCCTGCTCCCAAGGTTCTCCCCCCACTTCTAAACCGCAAAGTGAGCTATGGGCGTTGAGAATCGTTTTCGTGGTTCCCCCTTGTCGCGATCGCAGTTCTAGGGTAAGCTCACCCTGCATGGTATCGCGGCAAATAAAGATTAACCCCTGTTCCGTTGGGGCGCGTAGGGGAGTACCGGGTAAATTTGTCGTACTCGTCAACTCGACCTCATAGTCAGCATTACGGGCTTGCATTTTCCAGCTTCCCCAGGGCTGAATCTGCCAGCGCACCTCGGAATTCCAGGGGACAAACTCGTAAAATGAGCCGTGATAGTGGATACCAATTAATGCGGCGGATTCCATCCACCACAGCACTCCTCGTCTACCGCCCCCCGCCGTGAGTGCTAAGTCGGGTTCATGATCAAAACTGTTGCAATTGAGCCAAAACCACTTTTGGGGAAACGAACGCCCCCAGTTCTTTTCGCCGTAAGCGGGAGCATTTGTAAACTCGTAGCGTTGACCCTTCCACTCAATCCAACCCGTCGCCCAGCCGTGAGCCATTAAAATCTGCCAACCGGGTTCAAATATCTGAAAGGACGATAACCAGCCGGCTGTTGATTGCTGAGGCAGATTGTTACTCGCCCAACCATAGATAGGTGCAATTTGATAGCGCCAATGGCAGTAATCCCCCGTGGCGGGATCGCTAATTTTACCTTGATTCCAGGTGGCGGTGGCTTGATACCCTTGCTGGATGTGATGGTCAAAGGTGTCGGGATCTAAATAGTGGGCGGGAATGGCTAAGTCTGTTTTGCCCCAATGTCCTAGGGCTAAGGATGTGGGAGATGCCCAAAATTGCTCAACATCTGGAAAAGTCCGGCAGAGGTAGCCATCATCAAGACCCAAAACTTGAGCCGAGCCGCCACTGTGGGGTTGACCCCTGATGGGATCTTCAATGGAATACATGAAGCCGAAGGTTTGACCCCAATCGGGTAAGGTGACTCGATAGTACCACCCTTCAAAGAAGCGAGAACTACTTCCATCCCAGTGATAGCCGCTATGGGGGGTTTGCAGGAGATTGGCATTCATTCGTTGAGGTAAGGTGAAAGGGGGCAGAGGGAGATCAGGGAGATAGGGGAGAATTTACAAATGACGAATGACGAATGACCGTAAAAACTTTACCAAAACTTTATAGAGAATTAGTATCATTCATAAATATTACGCCATAATGATCTAAAGCACTGGAAGAAGAATAATTATGTCACGTTTTGTTATCAATTTTTAAGATGAGTTAAATGTGCGTGCGGATCGGGGTAGCTGAGCTAAGGTGGCGAATCAAACACCGACTACGAATGAATGGAGCGATCGCGGCGACAAGGTCTTAGACTTAGCCCCAGCCAACTGCTTAGATAAGGTTATATAAAGATGGTTCAAAACCCTGCTAGTTCGACAATTTCCCTAGCTGAATTTTCTACACTTACAGAATTGCTGCGTTGGAGGGCGCGTCAGCAGCCAGACAAATTAGCCTATAAGTTTCTCGTTGATGGTAAGCCAGATGGACCCGAACTCACATACACGGAACTTGACCGTATAGCCCGGGCGATTGGCGCTTGGCTACAACAGCACAGTGCTAGAGGAGAGCGAGCGTTACTCCTGTATCCCCAAGGATTAGAGGTGATTGCCGCCTTTTGTGGCTGTTTGTATGGGGGAATTATCGCGATTCCGGTACCGCCTCCGGATGGGGGACGGATGAAGCGCACGTTACCCAGACTGCGATCGATTGTCCAGGATGCTCAAGCCTCGATTTGTTTAACCACAGGTCGAATTCTGTCTCTGTTGGAGAATGGACGAGAGGACTTTCCCGAATTTGACCATATCCAATGGCTGGATACGGAACAGGTGGATCTGAATCTAGCTGAATCCTGGCAAGATCCAAAAGCGAGTCGGGATGATCTAGCGTATCTTCAGTACACATCAGGGTCTACCTCCACACCCAAGGGAGTGATGCTATCTCACCATAACCTGATGTTCCATTCCGGCTATCTGAATGAAGCCTGCGGTTACGATTCAGAAAGCGCTACCGTGACGTGGATGCCCTACTTCCACGATTACGGGTTAGTCCAAGGCATGATCCAACCCCTCTATAACGGTACGCCCTGTTATGTGATGTCGCCCTTCTCGTTTATTAAGCAACCGATGCGCTGGTTAGGGGCAATTACCCATTATCGGGCAACCCATAGCCAAGCCCCTAACTTTGCCTACGATTTGTGCGTGCGGCGGGCAAAACCCAAACAACTGGCAAAACTGGATTTAAGCAGTTGGCAAGCAGCGGGCAATGCGGCGGAACCGATTAACCCGAAAGTGATGCAGGCATTCTTTGAAACCTTTGAACAATGCGGGTTTCGCTGGAATGCCTTTGCCCCTGCTTATGGACTCGCCGAAGATACGCTGCTGGTATCCAGTAAGCCATTACTCACCCCGCCGGTTCTCTGTATCCTAGATGCATCCGCGTTAGAAAAAAATCGGATTGTTCCCCTATCCAGTCCCCAAGAGGGAGTCAGGATGTTACCCAGTTGCGGGCGTCTGGTTTGTGATACCCAAGTGGTTATCGCTAATCCTGATACATTGACCCAATGTGAACCGGATCAAGTAGGAGAAATTTGGGTGAAAGATCCCAGTGTCGCCCAAGGGTATTGGCAACGAGAAGAAGCGACAAAAGAAACCTTTCAGGCAAATCTTGCAGATACGGGGGAGGGTCCGTTCTTGCGAACCGGGGATTTAGGATTTTTGCGGGAGGGTGAACTGTTTATTACGGGTCGGATTAAAGACCTGATTATTATCCGAGGCACTAACCATTATCCGCAAGATATTGAATGGACGGTGCAGCAGGTTCACTCCGCCTTGCGTCCGGATTATGGGGCGGCATTTTCGATCGTGGCTAGCGGTGAGGAACGATTGATTACGTTGCAGGAGGTTGAACGTCGAACTCAAGATGTCAACTTTGAGGAAGTGATTGGTGATATTCGCCAAGCTATTGCTGAGGAACATGAAATCCCGGCGTATGCGGTTGTCTTAGTTCAACCGGGAACCATTGAGAAAACCTCAAGTGGTAAGATTCAGCGCCGTGCGGCGAGAACCAAGTTCCTGAATGGAGAACTGGGTGTGATCGCGGATTGGAGTGAAAATCCGAAACTGACGAGCAAGTTCCGTACTCTCCAGGGAGAAGTCGATGCGTTGGCGAAGCAATTACAAGTTCCTAAATCTTAGGGTTTGTCATTCGTCATTTGTCATTCGTCATTCGTCATTTGTCATTCGTCATTCGGTACAGGTTTATGCATCAACTGAAACAGTATCAAATAGCAGAAGCGCTAGAACGGGATTTGGGCGATCCGGGTCATCCAGAAAGTACGATGTCCTTTAAGCGGGTGATGGACCTGGATGAGAGCGAAGAGTTTCCGGAAGCGGAAGTGGATTGGCTTTATAACTGGAAACTGCAAGATTACTATGTGCCAGAAAACTGTGGTGGCAAATTTACCTCCTTTGAGGAATTCGTCGCCTTTGTCCGGGTGATGTCACGGCGAGACCAAACGATCGCGATCGCATTCACCACCATGTTCTGGTCATTCCTGACTTGGATGGCGGGGACAGATGAGCAGAAAAAGAAACTGTCTCAGTTTATCCGCGAGGAAAAAGGGACAATGTGTCTTGCCTATTCCGAACGAGCCCATGGAAGTGACTTGATTGGCGGCGATGTAACGGCTAAAAAAGTTGAGGGCGGCTATCTCCTCAATGGCGAAAAGTGGCCCATTAACCGCGCTACCCGTTCCGGCGTAACCTTTGTGTTAGCCAAAACCAGTGAAGAGGGCGCTCGGTGTCTCTCCTTATTTATGGTTGACAAACGTCAACTTGACCCCTCTACCTACTACCATCTGCCCAAAATCCTTACCCATGGGATTCGTGCTTCAGATATGAGCGGGATTGGGTTTAAGGATTGCTTTATTCCCGAACAAATGCGGCTAAAGGACGAAGGTTCGGGGTTAGAACTAGCACTCAAGGGCTTCCAAATCACCCGGATGTTGTGCGCCGCTTTTTCTCATGGTGCGGCAGATACGGCGATGAGAACCACGCTGAATTTTGCCATTGACCGGGTTATTTATAACAAAACGGTTTTTGATATCCCCCAACCTCGACAAACCTTAGTCGATGCCTTTATTGATATGTTGGTTTGTGACTGCGAAACCATTAGTGCAGCCAGAGGTTTTCATATTATCCCCGAACAATTCTCAGTTTGGGCGGCGGTGGTGAAATACTTTGTCACCATCAAACTAGAGGAGGTGATTAATAGTGTTTACGTTGTCCTCGGTTCCCGCTTCTATATGCGTGATGAGCATGACTACGGCATATTCCAGAAACAGCTGCGGGATAATTCAATTATCAGTATGTTTGATGGCAGTAGTGTGGTGAACCTCCATGCCCTAATTCTCCAGTTTCGTCAAATTGCCAAATATCGCTCCAGACGCAAGCAGAAGACGATGGAGGGGATTCAATCTCGTCTGGATACCATTTTTTCCCTAGAAAAATCCGTGCCACCCTTTAAGCCAGAGAAGCTGGGATTATTTGGTCGGGGGGCTGACGATGTGCTGCAAGGGTTAGAAATTGCCCTGGAACAACTCCAGGCGCTGAAGACAGCATCGGATGTTGACGCCGACGTACTGGAAAAAATTATCACCTTAACGACCATTGTTATAGAAGAACTCGACGCCTTCGATGAACGCATTGCCAACTCCGGATTTGAACATGGTCATGATCAAGATCCCGAACTCTTTGAACTGGCGAAAAAATACTGCGACTTACACGCCGCCGCCGCGTCAGTTCACACCTGGATTTACAACCGAACCATCTTAGATGACTTCTTTGCTCAGGGGGAATGGTTAGTCTTAGGACTTTATCGCCGTTTACGCCCTTGGCGAACCCTACCCACTGTCCCGAAAGCGTACAGTGAAAATGTGGCACAACACCTGCTGAAGCTGCATCAGGAAAACAAAATGTTTTCCATTGTACCGATTCAACTCGCCCAAACTGAAACACAAGAGGAAAAACCCCATGCAAGTGCAGAACTCCAACTCCAAGCCTAATGACGTTATGGTTCAAAGTGACGTAGAAACCACCAATCAGTCTGTTGATTCCGTCCAAGCGATTCAAAACTGGATGGTAAATCAACTGGTTGAACAACTGTCCCTAGACGCCAAAAACATTGATGTCACCGAACCCCTAACCCGCTATGGACTTGACTCTATTGATGCGGTAACCATTGTCGGTGAACTCGAAGATTGGCTAGAGGTGGAATTACCTTCAACCTTGTTCTGGGATTACCCGACGATTGAGAAATCGGCTCAATATTTAGTTGAAGAATTCGATGTTTCAGCCGCATCAGACAACGCCGAACCCGCCGCCCCCTCTGAGACAAAAGAAGCGAAACCCGCAGAATCCGAAAAATCCGGCAAAGGCTGGGGTGGATTTTGGAAAGGATTGGGAGGGTAGAAACGTTCCGGTGGAACGTCTGGGAGCAGCGTTGTAGGGGCGGGTTTTACAGATCATTTATGGCTACACACTGATAACTTGACTAAACCCGCCCTGGTTATGGTAGATAGGAGATAAAATTTCTATAGCCTATTCCCTGTTCCCTGTTCCCTGTTCGCTAACAAATGACAAATGACAAATGACAAATGACAAATGACAAATGACAAATGACAAATGACAAATGACAAATGACAAATGACAAATGACAAATGACAAATGACAAATGACAAAAAAGGAGCAAGCCATTAATTGAATTTTTCTGACTTTTCCTTCTGGTGGATACTACTACTTTACGCCATTCCTTTCTTTGCCATTCGCTATGTGGGCAAATCTCTGAAGCTGTGGCGAGACAACTTTGACACCATCGGCTTGGCGGTGATGTCATTGATGTTGTTCTTAAACGCCAGTCGCTCCAGTTTCGCCATCTTTATCGTTGAAATCGTTTTCAACTACTTCATGGTACGGCTGATGCTTCGGCGTCGTGGAAATGGTGCCAAGTTAATTGCCGCGATTGTAATTATTACCGATATTGCGATCCTCGCCTACCTCAAATACTTGACATTTTTCGTCGAAGATGTATTTGGCATCATCGTACCGGGAATCAGAACCAACTGGGAACAAGGCTTTCCCTTACCTATTTTTCAACAAATTCCCCCTGGTGTTTCCTTCTACACCTTCCAGATGGTGGCATTTGTGGTTGATTCCCTCAGACCCAAATATAAAAAACCCATCCCCTTTCTGGATTACATTAACTTTATTGCCTTCTTTCCGCAAATTGTCGCTGGACCCATTGAACGACGGGCTGACTTGTTACCCCAAATTCAATCGTTTCGCTTTAAATTCACAGCAGAAAACTTTGAGTTGGGATTACGCTGGCTATCCTTGGGCTTCTTTATGAAGTTGGTGCTAGCCGATAATATCGCCCCCTACATTAACTTACAAGAAACCGCCAATCCCTGGATTGTTTGGTTCTTTGCTTACTTATTCACCCTGCGAATCTACTTTGATTTTGCCGGGTACAGTTTTATGGCGCTGGGTGTGGCGAGAATATTGGGAGTAAAATTAACCGTGAACTTCCTGGCGCCCTATACCTCCGTCAGTATCCAGGAATTTTGGCGGCGATGGCACATTACCCTAAATAACTGGTTTCGCGACTATGTGTTTCTTCCCCTAATGGGGTCTAAAAAACAATTAGCTGCCTTCTTTTTATTCATCACCTTTACCTTATCTGGATTCTGGCACGGTGCGGCGTGGAACTTCATTATTTGGGGCGCGTATCATGGCGGGTTACTCTTGCTTTTGCGATATACAGGTAGACCATTTCAACGCTTGATGGGGAAAGGAAAACAAGTCTCCCGGTTTCAGTTTTTCTCCTGGGCGCTAACCTTTGGTTCAGTGACGCTGGGGTGTCTGTTCTTTATGGACACGAATATTTTGCGATTGCTCTCAAAGTTACGCACGATTGTTACCCCATGGGCGTATTCGTTATCAAATTTAGGCGAATTATTGAGTTCCTACAGTCTCAACGAAGGTGCGGTGTTGATTGTCACGCTGTTACTGGCAAATGGGGTGTTATTTATGGAACATCTCGCCGTTTGGCAGAAACGGAAGTTTGAATATGAATTGTTACTATTGCCTTGGGTATCGCGAGTTTTATTAGGATTAACTATCCTATTCGCCGCGAATCAGCCGTCTGAGTTTATTTACTTTGAATTCTGATGTGGAAACCCTTAAAACTAACCAGTTGGATTGCGGTAGCTGTTGTCGCCTGGACAATCGGGTACATTTACAACGCTCGCTATGGTGGGGAGTTAAGCTGGCTCCGGATGATGTACGAAGACAAAATTGCCTTAGCTGAGAAGGTGGAAGCGCCGCGACGGTTGCTGATTACTGGCGGTTCAGGAGCGCATTATACGATTAATTCCGAGTTAATGTCAGAGAAATTGGGAATTCCGGTGTTGAATCTGGGAATCGATGGACCGGTGGGTTTAAATGTGATTCTTCCCAGTATTATTGATCAGGTTCGTGACGGAGATATTGTGCTACTGATTCCCGAATATCTCATTTTATGGTCAGAGGATGGATTCGGCGATCGCTCGGCTCAATTTGGTGTCGCGATTGGACGTCCGGGGTTAGGTGGTGTTCCCCCGAAACAATTGGCTCAAGATACCCTACTCTTGGGTACAGCCACACTCAGAGGTATCACTAAATCCACGATAGATGTGATCGAAAAAGGACAGATGACGGGGTACTATTCGGATGGGGTGAATGCTTATGGTGATCCCGCCCCAGAAGATGATAAACGTCGCACAGCAGACTGGTGGGAATTACCGATTAATCAACCCATCACCGAAGAGGCACTTGGGCGAATTGAGGAATTTCGTCAGGAAGTCGAAGCCAAGGGCGGAACATTAGTGATATCTTTACCCTGGGTCTATGCTCGCACCGATGAGAAATCCGTTGCTAATGTGGAAGAAACGGCAGAGAAGTTAGCCAAAATTGCCCCATTAATTTATGACCCAGAATCTTTAAATATGAAAACTGATTCTGATTTATTTGCCGATACTCACTACCACCTAACCCCTAAATCTCGGACAATTCGTTCCAAGGAGTTGGTGAAGCAACTGAGAGCAATTCCTGAACTAGACTTTAGCAATGAACGATGAACCATGAACCCTCGAATCACATCTGTATTTTAGGCGGGGGGTTTGGTGGACTTTACACCGCCTTGTACCTACAACGGTTTCGCCTGTTTAAATCACCTAAGTATAAAATTACCTTAATCGATCGCAAAGATCATCTAGTGTTTACACCCTTGCTTTATGAACGGGTAACCGAGGAACTACAAGCCTGGGAAATTGCCCCCCGTTATCGGAATTTAATTAAAAACACAACCATTGACTTTTGTCAAGGAAATATTCAAGGGGTCGATCTGGAAAAACGCCAAGTTAAGCTGCAATTAGACACCCTATCAGAATTAGGGCAAAACCTGAGAATCCTAAATTACGACTATTTAGTCTTAGCCGTTGGTGTCGAGATGCGCTTAGAGGGCGTACCCCTGACTTACGCTTATCCCTTCCGTACTGTTACGGATGCAGAACGCCTCAACCAAAAGCTTAAGCAGTTAGAACAGTCTAATTTGCCCCAAATTCGCGTCGCGGTGATCGGTGCAGGACCGAGTGGTGTAGAGTTAGCTTGTAAACTGAGCGATCGCTTGCAACAAAGGGGACAAGTACGGCTAATAGAACGGGGTCAACAATTGCTCAAAACCTTTACCCCTTACAGCCAGAAATCAGCCTATCGCGCCTTAACCGCCCGTCGGGTACAGATGGAGTTTGAAACCAGTGTAGAAGCGATTGAACCGGATCAAATTACCCTAATTAATCCCAACGGAAAAACCCATTTACCTGTAAATCTAGTGTTATGGACAGTGGGAACTCGTTCCAGTGAATGGGTACGCAATCTCCCCTGTCAACAGAATCCTCAAGGTCAGATACTCACCCATCCTACTTTACAAGTTGTGGATTATCCAGAAGTTCTGGCACTGGGGGATATGGCAGACATTCAAGATTATCGCGGTAATCTTCCCAAAACCGCACAAGTGGCTTACCAACAAGCGGATTGTGCCGCCAAAAATCTTTATCGGGCGGTTCAAGGTAAACGGTTAAAGCCGTTCCGCTATTTACATTTAGGTGAAATGTTGACATTGGGAAAAGGGGAGGCGGTAGTATCCAGTTTTGCCCTGAAAATAAGGGGTCGTTTGGCTGGTATGATTAGACAATTCGTTTATCTCCAGCGATTGCCTACCCTGCGCCATCGCTGGCGAGTGTTGCAGCATTGGGTCGGTCAATGGTTGGTTAATTTAAGGCGACGATTGGCACAGCTATTCTGGAAACGGCGACGAAAAACGGTTCGTTAATTGTTATTTGTCATTTGTCATTTGTCATTTGTCATTTGTCATTCGTCATTCGTCCATACTTCATAGCTTAAGGGAGTGAGAAGAAAGATAAATTTTAATATAAGGGTTTGAGGACTATTTACCTGTGGGGGGTTGGGTATATTTCCAGTCACCGACAAAGTATGGAAATTATCGTTTTTTGAGGCAATTACTAAAATCCCGTGAGGTCTACCGTTTATGGCGTCCAGTGTGCAGAAACCGAAAGGTAAGTGGGTGAGTAAACTTGAACCCTTGTTTGGGTTTGATTTGCGATCGCTAGCTGTTTTTCGTATCGGTGTGGCGATTATCCTGATTGCCGATTTGCTCATCCGTGCCCAGGATATTACCACACTTTACAGCGATGCGGGGGTATTACCGCGTACAGCATTGATTAATGAGATTCTAAATCCCTGGTATTGGTCTGTACATCTACTGGGGGGACAACCCTTTATTCAAGGCGTTGTCTTTTTGCTGGCGGGGTTAATTGCCGTCGCCCTACTTGTAGGATACAGGACTTGGTTGGCTGCGATCGCGTCTTGGGTGTTGTTGATTTCCCTACAAAATCGGAATCCTACCGTATTATTTGCCGCCGATGACATGCTGCGGGCGCTATTGTTCTGGATGATGTTTTTACCCCTAGGGGCGTGTTACTCGGTGGATAGTGCCTTAAATTCATCCAGTAAGCCGTTACCCAAGCGGATTCTCACCGGGGTTACATTCGCCCTAACCTTACAAATTTATTACGTCTATGCCTTTTCCGCTGCGTTTAAAACAACCAGCGATATCTGGTTTCCCAAGCTCACCGCCGTTTATTATGCCCTAAGTTTTGACCAGTACGCTGCACCACTGGGTCAATTCTTGCTGAACTTCCCGCCCCTGTTAGTTTTTTCCACCTTTGCCACATTAGTGTTGGAGTGGATTGGACCCCTATTTCTATTTATCCCCTGGCGGACTACATTTTTTCGCTGCGCCACGATTATCACGTTTATCTTGTTACATATCGGGTTTGGCTTGACGCTGCATATTGGCTTGTTTCCAGCATTAGGGATATTTGTCTGGTTGGTGTTTATCCCAACTGAGGTATGGGATGCCCTTTCTAAACGACTGTATACCCCCCAACGGGCAGGATTAAGGATTTATTATGATGCCGACTGTGGGTTTTGTAAGAAAGTTGTCTATCTGCTGCGAACCTTTTTAATCTTGCCCAAAACCCCCTTACAGACGGCGCAGGAAGACCCCTCAATTTATGCCGATATGCAGGAGAAAAACTCCTGGGTGGTTGTAGACTGGCAAGAGAATCGGCATTTCAAGTGGGAAGCAATCGCCTATGTGGTGAGTCTTTCTCCGGTCTTTAAACCCCTCGCTTATATTCTCCGTTGGCGTCCTTTGATGGCGGTGGGGACAAAGTTCTATGAGACAATTGCCTCAAACCGTAAAGTTGCGGGTCAATTCACCGCACCGTTAAAATTTCGTCCGGTGGAAGTCCAGTCTTCCAGAGTCTTAAACGTCGTTACCTTGTTGCTGTTTGCTTACGTTACTGTTTGGAATTTCCGCAGTTTAGCCGATGCGCGATCCCTAAAGCAAACACTCGATCCCAATGTTCGCGCCAAAATTGACCGGGTGATCAAATCAAGGACACTGAATTCCTTGGACTGGATTAGTCGCCTATTGCGGTTAGATCAGTCGTGGAGTATTTTCGCCCCAGCGCCGCCCCGGGATGACGGCTGGCACGTT
Organism: Coleofasciculus sp. F4-SAH-05; assembly: GCF_040222985.1. Taxonomy (NCBI): domain Bacteria; kingdom Bacillati; phylum Cyanobacteriota; class Cyanophyceae; order Coleofasciculales; family Coleofasciculaceae; genus Coleofasciculus; species Coleofasciculus sp. F4-SAH-05. The sequence goes on along the minus strand of NZ_JAVKBY010000247.1, from coordinate 33,149 downwards.
ATTGTCGGGAAGCTGAAGGATGGTAGCGAGGTTGACCTTTTGCGGAATGGGGGGTCTGTAAATTGGGATAAGCCAACGATTAAGCAGCGCAATGCCCTGTATGCCAATATGCAGTGGCGTACCTACTTCATCAATCTGAATCGCGCGATCGGTAATAAGCTGTATCCCTATTATGCTGAATATTTATGTCGCACTTGGAATGAACAGCATCAGGGAAACCAACAGCTAGAAAGTTTAGACATTTATTTTGTCGAGGAACGCACTGTTCCACCCGGAGAAACTCAGGATTTAGAGAAGAAAAATCAGTGGCAGCAATCTTGTTCGGGAGAAGAGTAGATAAAATCTGTAAAGAGAGAGGAATAGATCTCAAAGTTTTTATTACACCATCTCATGCTCTAAACTTAGAAGCCATTCGCGCTCTATTTTTATGAAAAATTACATTAATAATACAGTTAAATTGAAGAAAAAATGGTTTAACGTATTAATTATCACGATACTGGTTTTAGGACTGTTTTTTCGCTTTGTTCATCTTGACCAGAAAGTCTACTGGCTTGATGAAACCCACTCATCTTTACGAATTTTCGGCTATACGGAACCTGAATTTATTCAAGATATCTTTTCCGGTGAAGTCGTTAATTCTGATGATTTGCTCAAGTATCAGCGTCCGAGTCCGACCAAAAATTGGGGAGATACGATTCAGGTTTTAGCAGGAAACACGGAGCATACTCCACTTTACTATCTTGCACTCAGAGTTTGGTCACTTGGGTTTGGCAGTTCAGTAGCAGCACTAAGAAGCTTTTCAGTTCTGATTAGCTTATTTGCTTTACCTGGCATTTATTGGCTCTGTCGAGAACTGTTTGAATCACCCTTTGTTGCCTGGGTAGCGGTAGCGATGATGGCAGTTTCACCCTTCCATATTTTGTATGCTCAGGAAGTTCGTCCTTATAGTTTATTGACAGTGGCTATTTTAATATCCAGTGCTGCTTTATTAAGAGCCATGCGCCTGAATAAAAAGACAAGTTGGAGTATCTACGCCATTACTCTAACATTAGGATTTTATACTCATTGGTTTTTTACTGTTGTCGCAGCGTCTCATGGACTTTATGTCGCTGTCACTCAGAGATTTCGCTTTAATAAAACAGTTATTGCTTATAGTTTAGCCTCTTTAGCTGGGGTTATTGCCTTCTCTCCCTGGATAATCAATACGATAACGGCGCCACCTCCCTTAGAAGAGCAAATGGGTTGGGTTTTCCAAAAATTGCCTCTATTAACTTTAGTTAAATCCTGGGGATTAAGTGTTAGCCGTGTTTTTGTGGACTTAGATAGAGGATGGTGTTTACCTTTAAACAGTCCAGATTGCAGCTATTTATTGAGTGATAATGAATCCCTCATCTATTGGTTAATTTTGCCGCTGATTGTTTTAGGGGGATATTCGATTTATTTTATTTGCAAAAACACTCCAGCACGGGTATGGGTGTTTATTATCAGCTTGATTGCAGTTATGGCTGCAGCCTTAATCATCCCCGACCTTATTAAAGGCGGTCAACGGTCAACGGTGACTCGTTATGTTATCCCTTGTCTATTAGGCTTTCAGTTGTCTGTTGCTTACCTTTTTGCAAGCAAAATGTCCACCAATTTCCGGTCAGTTGGTCAACAGAAAATATGGCAGGCAATTTTTGTTGTTTTGATTTCCCTCGGCATTTTATCTAATCTAATTATTACTCAAGCCCATGGATGGTGGAGTAAAGGCGGTAATTATCATGTTCACCCTATTGCGACTATCGTTAACCAAGCTGAACAACCCCTCATATTGTATTCCGTTCCATCAAATGTGCTTTGGGGTAAAGGGGGGGCTGTGGGGAGAGTTTTACCCCTTACTCGTCAGTTTGAGCCAAATGTAGGAATTTTGTTTGTCGTTCAACCAAATGTTCTGCCGGAAATTCCAGCACAGTTTCAAGATGTGTTTGTTTACCGACCTCATGATGAATTAAAATCTTGGTTAGAGCAAAATCAAAATTATACACTTGAGCCTGTTTTTGTTGATCCCCGTCGTCGAGAAAACCCACGACTGTGGAAACTCGTCAAGTAGCATTTAAATCAAACGATTATAAAAATTGGTTTACCATGTCAAAACTAAGTCATACACATTCATATAAATTCACTGTCCACCTTCTATCTATCGTTATCCTATTTTTCATCGGACTACAGTTCTATACCGCCAAACATCTGAGAGGGTTTTGGCCCAAGTTTAGACGACTGCAATATCCTTATAAACTGCTCAAACCCCCTCCAGATCCTAGCCTCTGGCCCTTCGTCAGTTATCCGATGTACAACTATGCCAAATATGAAGGAGATACAATCAAGCAATATTCAATTTATGCCACTCTAGATGATTCAACTGAAGTGCTGATTCAGCCAGAAGATTTAGGCATAAATTACTGGGTTTTTATGTATGGACTCAAAGAATCACTACGGTTAGAAAAAAAAGAAATGATTATGAATTTTGTCCAGTTATACGAAAGTCGTTACCACACTAAAATAATCAATTTACGATTGTATAACTATCCCCTCGTCTTACTCAAAGACGAGGTAATTGAAGCGGAAGCCCAACTGGTTAAACAGTACCCAATTGCCGAATTGAGAAAAAAATGATACCGATGTTTAATAAACTAACTGTACCTTGGGAATGGTGGACAACCTATTGGTTCAAACTCACCCCCTTGTTCAATCTAGCCATTAGTCGAATTATTATTGTTGGCTCTCAACTCTTCTATTTATTAGTTCCAGGTCGAGATGGTACTATAGTGAGTCAGTTAGTTAATAATTCTCAATTACCGGATTTTCTTTACAATCCGCTACCCATTTTAAAGATTATACTCTTACCATTTGGGCTAAATCATCCTCCTCCCGTTGTATTGCTATTAGTAATTTTAGCGTTAACTATAATAACAGGAACATTCGGCTTACTTGGACTGTCAACAAATCTGAATCTAATTATATTTGCGATTGGGAATATATTGATTCAAGCTTATATATACTCCTTCGGTGCCTTGTATAGTCATTCTCAAGCCTTAGTCATGATATCGCTTGTCATCTTGGCTTTGAGTCCTGCTGGTCAAGTTTTATCCCTAGACGATCTGCGGCGTCGTATTCGACAAAATTGCCAGAGAAAAAGCGTAGATACTTTTGATATTCAGCAAGAAAAAAGTCACTTGGCTAGATGGTCCCTGTTGCTCATCCAGTGGATGTTTGCAATTATCTACCTCGACTCAGCTATGAGTAAGCTGCTTAAAGGAGGACTCGATTGGATGAATGGCTATACATTACAATATTATTTGTGGCAGGATGGACTGGTTTGGAATAGATCCTTGGGGATTTGGTTAGCCGGACAACATACATTAGCTATACTATCGTCTTGGGTAGCAATCCTGTTTGAGGCAACATTTTTCTTTGTTCTAATTTTTCCCCGTTTAATCTGGTTTTATATTCCTCTAGGGATTTGCTTCCATACAGGAATATATATTGCTCAAAATGCTCCATTTCTAAAGTATATTCCCTGCTATTCAGTCTTTATTCCTTGGGCAGAATTAGTCGGAAATGTGTCTGAACGTCGTCGCCTTGATGGTTTAACTCACAACCCTGAAATTATTTATAACAAATCAGATAATCATTGTCTCACTATCATTACTGTTTTATCCTACTTTAATTGGTTTAATCGGCTAACATTCAGGGATTGGCAGACCAAACAATCATCCCAGAGCGATAACATGGCGGAAATTGTCCCGGATGACTATAAAAAACCGCTTTATCTTGTCCTCCCTAGCGGCTCAAAACGCAAAGGCTTTTTAGCGTTCCGCGAAAGCCTGCGCTATTTGCCTCCCTTATGGCTGTTGTACCCGGTACTTTCTTTGCCCTTTATCTCTAAGATAAGTGCAAACTTGTATAAATCGATGGAGTCAAGACAATAAGGAATTAAAATATGACAGATTCATTATCCTTTAAGGACTATCAAGAACCGATCACCCCATCAAATTCACTAGCGTTATCGGTCGTTGTCCCTATTTACAATGAAGTCGCTAGTATACCCCACCTGGTTGACTCTGTAGCAACCAGTTTAAGTGCCAATCAGTTTGCCTACGAAATCGTCTGTGTCGATGATGGTTCTCAGGATGGTTCCACCGAACTCCTCCTCGAATTAGCACGCAGCCGCTCAGACTTAAGAGCGGTGATTCTCCGCCGAAATTACGGTCAAACCGCCGCCATGTCAGCCGGATTTAAACATGCTCAAGCTCGCGTTATTGTGATGATAGATGGTGATTTACAAAATGATCCGGCTGATATTCCCGCCTTACTCGCCAAAATAGAAGAAGGGTATGATTTAGTCAGTGGTTGGCGCAAAGAACGACAAGATGCGGCTTTAACTCGACTCCTCCCCTCTAAAATTGCCAATTGGTTAATTGGGAAAGTGACTGGCGTCAAATTACATGACTATGGGTGTTCCCTAAAAGCTTACCGTTCTGAACTGGTGGCGGATATGCATCTGTATGGCGAGTTACATCGATTCTTGCCAGCGTTAGCTTACATTGAGGGAGCTAGAATTAGTGAAATTCCCGTGCGACATCATGCCCGTCGTTATGGTACAAGTAAGTATGGATTGGGGCGAACGTTTCGCGTGGTCATGGATTTATTGACCGTATTTTTTATGAAAAAATTTCTCACTCGCCCCATGCATGTCTTTGGTCTATTCGGATTACTATCTTTCGGGATAGGATTTTTATTAGGACTGTATTTAACTATACTAAAGGTAGGTTTTGGTCAGAGTATTGGTGACCGACCTTTGCTAATTTTAGCCGTTGTTTTGTTATTAGCAGGCGTCCAGTTATTTAGCTTTGGTTTGTTGGCAGAAGTGTTAATGCGAACCTATCACGAGTCCCAAGGGCGACCAATCTATCGAGTGCGGGAGGTGGTTGGCAGGAATTATGAATGATGACTCCTTACCCGCCACTAACGGCTGTCGCTAAACCCAGACGCTAGGAGGGCGGGCATGGAAATATAGCAGTAGACACATCGATTAGGACTTTCGTCACCATTGTAGAGACTAAAATGCAACGTCTCTACTAGGAGGGCGGGTTTAGTCAAGTTATCGGTTGAAAGCCAAAGGTTATTGGTAAAACCCGCCCCTACAATTGATTGCTATTCTAGGAAGTCCACAAACGTTCGCTGATAATAGCTAGTCCAGCCGCGCTGATTTCTGCCAGAATACTAACAAGGCGAAATAAGGCAACCCCTGTAAGGATGAAAGCCGCAGGCAACTGCTGATCTAAAAGCGCGATCGCAGTCGCTTCAAATACCCCTAAACCTCCCGGTGCGCCAGGTACGACTAATCCCAGTAACCAGGCGAAACTAAAGGCACTCAGTAACGACGGAATCTGACTCGGAGTAATTGATCCTACCGCCAGTAAGGTAAATAAAAATCCGGTTCCCCGAAATCCCAAAAAGCCCATTTCACCCAACAATGGCAATAAGGGATAGCGTTCAATAGTGAACTCTTCCGTATCTGTAACCTTCTTGGAACGGCTTAAGCGTTGAACAATAGGATTGAGAACTCGGGGATGAACGCCCAACAACACCACAACTAAGCCCAAAATTTGTAACCCCCACATCCGGCTATCGGATGCCGTGTTGATCCAACCCAATCCACCACTAAATAACGCGATCGCTAACGCCGCAGCTGCCATTAACAGAGGTTCCAGTAATACACTGATACTAGCAGCACCCACAGAACCTCCAACCCCCCTCACCGCTGCAATTCGACCATAGAAATGCCACACATTACCGGGTAAATATTTAGCAACATTCGTTTTCAGATAAACCTGTAGCGCCCAAGGCGGTTCAATAGGTTGCTTAAACGCCTGTAAAATCCACGTCCAAACCCAACCCGACCAAATATGTGCCAGTAACGTCACCAATAGTGCGATCGCCAGCATTGTCCATCCCTGGGGATCAATGCGAATTCCCGCAACTTCTCGCCAATGATCTTTAAAAGCTTTAGCGATAAAAAACAGCGTTCCGCCCAGAATCACCCAGCGAATGTAGGGTTTTATCGATGACCAGATTTTTTTCATTGGCTAGCGGGGGAAGCTGGGGGAGATGAGGGAGATAAGGAAGAGTGTGTAGGGACGGGTTTTACCACTAACGTTTCGTTTTCACCTTGATATAACGAAACCCGCCCCGACTTAACCGTTCAATTATCACAAATGACAAATGACAAATGACGAATCTCCTTATTTATTGACGGAAGCAGCTAGCTTGGCTATAGATTGTTCAACGATTGTTGCGGCTGCATCCACTTCTTCAGCCGAGACAATCAAAGGAGGGACAAAGCGCACCACTTTGGCACCTGCGGGTACTAACAGCAATCCTTTTTCCATCGCCGCTTTCACCACATCCACAGCCGTCAGTTCCACATCCGCGTTCAACTCCATCCCATTAATCAGTCCCCAACCGCGCACCTCAGTAATTAGCTGAGGATAGTTCATCGCGATCGCTCTTAAACGAGTCCGCAACTGTTCGCCCCGTTTTTGAACATTGTGCAAAATATCGTCCCGTTCCAACGTCTGAGCCACAGTTAACGCCGTCGCACAAGCCAACGGATTTCCACCAAAGGTACTCGCATGATCCCCAGGTTGAAACACATTACAGAATTGCTTACACAGCATCGCCCCAATTGGAACACCGCCTGCTAATCCCTTAGCGCTGGTAAAAATATCTGGCTCAATCCCTAAATTCTCATATCCCCAATACTTACCTGTGCGACCCATCCCCACTTGCACTTCGTCTAAAATCAGCAAGATACCCGTCTCATCACAGATTTTCCGCAAGCGCAGGAAATACTCCAACTCTCCTGGACGCACACCCCCTTCTCCTTGCAGGGGTTCCAACATCACCGCTGCTACTCGTTGATCCCCTTCATCCAATTCTCCGATCGCATCTTCCATGGCACCGATATCGTTATACGGCACATAATAGAATCCCGGCACCAAGGGGTCAAAATTCTTTTGATACTTGGGCTGACCCGTTGCTGTAATCGTCGCTAGCGTGCGTCCATGGAAACTGTCATTCGCGGTCAAAATTACAGGTTTCTCAATTTCTAGAACCGTGTGGGCGTATTTCCGAGCCAATTTAATCGCCCCTTCATTCGCCTCCGCACCCGAGTTACAGAAAAAGACGCGATCGGCACAGGAATGCTCAACCATCCACTGTGCTAATTCTCCTTGGGGAGGAATATAGTACAGATTAGAAACATGGTGCAGGGTTTTGATTTGCTGCGTCACCGTTTCGATCAGAGCCGGATGAGCGTGACCCAATGTACAGGTAGCGATCCCAGCTACAAAATCGAGATAATCACGTCCGGCTGTATCCCAAACTCGACAACCCGTACCCCGTTCTAGGGCGATGGGGAAACGATTATATGTTCCCATCACGTTAGTATCGAAATCCTTGGGATTGTATGCAGTCGATACACCCTCTGTTGATTCAGCGGGAATTCCGGGATTCTCGACGAGAGTTGGTTTGGTCACGAACATCATCTCCTAATTTGATTGGTCATTTTTCAGGGAACAGGGAACAGGGAACAGGGAATACATAATTGAGACCGGGCGGGTTAGTGACATTAGGGCAAAGTATCAAAATATAACAATATGATCAATTCAATCTCCCTCTGCTCCCCCAGCTCCCTCTGCTTATTTTCACCCGATCGGTAGAGAGGAAAACAGCCACCTGTATGAGATTCTGTATATAGCCCATTGACTTTGCCGCTATAATCCATACATCTATGCTGTTCAATATTTTGTAATCAGGGCAACAACTAGCCAAATTGCTTCTGGTAGCCTTAGAATCAGTATTTTCTAATCCTAAACATAGAGAAGATATAGAGATGGGGGTGCGCCTTGAATGGCAACTCTCTTTCCAATCATCTCTGATGTTTGTTGAGCTGTACAGCCCGTAGCTACAGCCAGTGTTGAAAAATTTTCATTGACAGTACCCATTTATATTCAGTCCATCTGCTCAATCTGTCTAGTTCAATCTGTCTAACTGACGGATTGCCTAAAAACCCGATCACTTGCTTTCATAACACTCCTACTTCAAACCTAACTATGACTATCGCACAATTGAACCCAACTGCTACTCGTCAGTTTACAGAAGATACGGATTTTTCTCACCCTCAGAGTGAGCAAATCTCAGATAATGACCAAAATCAGGTCGAAGTCGAATTTTCCAAAACAGAGACTCGTGCCGGAAAAACCCGACAATCTGGCTACCATAAAACTAGCTCTGATGATACAGTAGGAGCCTTCTTCAAGGAGATGGCGCGTTACCCCTTGCTGAAGCCAGAAGAAGAGATTGAGTTAGCCACTCAGGTTCAATTCCTGGTAGAAATGGGCGAGATGACTGAACGCTTACACCAGGAGTTGGGACGCAAACCAACGAACGCTGAACTGGCTCAAGCTTTAGATCTGACCGAACGTCAATTTGAAAATCGCCTCTACCGAGGACAAATATCTAAGCGTAAAATGATTCGTTCCAACTTACGCTTAGTCGTTTCCATCGCCAAGCGTTATCTTAACCGGGGAGTTCCTTTCCTAGATTTAATTCAAGAAGGCGCATTAGGACTCAATCGGGCGGCAGAGAAGTTCGATCCCGCCAAAGGTTACAAATTCTCCACCTATGCGTATTGGTGGATTCGTCAGGCGATTACCCGTACCATAGCCAACGACGCCCGTACCATTCGCTTACCGATTCACATTGTCGAAAAGCTGAATAAGCTGAAAAAAGTGCAACGGGAACTCAAACAGAAACTGCAACGGACTCCCGATGAAACCGAACTCGCAGAAGCCTTAGACATTAGCTGCACTAGCTTGCGTCAGTTGTTACAATTACGTCGGCGATCGCTCTCTCTCAACCATCGGGTGGGTAAAGGCGAAGATACAGAACTCGTAGATTTACTGGAAGACAACGATTTGCACTTGCCCGAACAGCAAATGAGCGAATCCATGATGCGTCAAGAGATTTCCGATGTCTTGAGTGATGTTCTCACCGAAAGGGAAAAGGATGTCATTTCTCTACGCTATGGGTTGGCGACGCCTGAAGCCTACACCTTAGAAGAAGTGGGCCGCATGTTCAACCTTTCCCGCGAACGGGTACGTCAGATTCAGAGTAAAGCCATGCGGAAGCTGCGCCGTCCTCAAGTTGCTCGTCGCCTAAAAGGGTGGTTAAGTTAGGATTGGTGATGTTTGTAGTAAGCGCTTCAGCGCTGATGGCACGCTTCGTGCCAACTACGAACGGTCGAACAATGAATAAGCTAAAGATACGACCAGCTACCCCAACGGATGTGCCAGTGCTGTTTGAACTCATTCAAGCACTGGCTGAGTATGAAAAGCTGTCTCACCTAGTCACAGGGACGGTGGACGCTCTCCAAGGCCACCTGTTTGGCGCTAAACCTTATATTGAGGCAATTCTGGCAGAGTATGAGGGGAAAACGGTAGGCTTTGCCCTGTTTTTATCTAACTATTCCACCTTTTTAACCAAACCGGGCATTTACATCGAAGATTTATTCGTGCGCCCGGAATTTCGGCGTCAGGGTATCGGGAAGGCGTTGCTAACCTATGTTGCCCAACTAGCGGTAGAACGGGATTGTGGGCGGTTAGAGTGGTCAGTCTTGGACTGGAATGAACCTGCGATCGCGTTTTATCAGCGCCTCGGTGCTACAGTGCTACCCGACTGGCGCATTTGTCGGGTTACAGGTGATGCGCTTCCCCAACTAGCAACACAAACCTTTAAAAAGCTTTAATTTTGTTTACAAAGTATGTAGCCAAGGCTGATGAAATATCAAAAACTGTGTTTTTACTCTTGCTATCAGTGATCCCAGTCTTTTACAAAATAAGTAGATCGACTTAAGATAAATGGCACTAAAATAAACCAGTTTAGGATTGCCCAAACCCTGGATATACCGTAGGGTGGGCATTGCCCACCAGCCTGCCAGTCAGTGCCATGGTACTTAAGATTTTGATTAACTGTTTCAGGAATGAGGAGAATACAATGATTTGGGTAAATGAACAGGTTGATCCCGGAGGTCTGATTTATTCGTGCATCGCTTGTCATGACGAGGCGCAAGCCAAAGACTGCCACGAATCCTTCCAGCAAAACTTGACAGAAGAGCAAAAATCAGCAGGTTGGGTGGCGCGTCTGAGAACCGTCAGTTCCTGGGAAGAAGTGCCAGTCAATGCGTTGAAGCTGGACTGAGGATATCTCGATAGTCTGTCAATTCCATAATTTTAAGGGTGTTGCACGCAGCACCCTTAAAAACAAGGGCTATTCAGTAAATAGGCAGAAGTCCGAAAAGGTTTATAATGATTTTTTATCCAGACTAGATTTATCCCTATGGCTTTGACAGTATGACGGTATGAACGAATAATATGACGTAATGCGACGTGCATGAAAGTTTTGCGTATCAATCAATCTGATATTTCAGGGGGAGCAGCGATCGCCGTCTATCGATTACATCAAGGCTTGCTGGCTCAAGGGATTGACTCGCGATTTTTAGTTAACTGGGTTAAGACGAGTAGCGTTCGCGTAAATACTATCCCTCCCAAAGGTCGCCTGGATTATCAATTGTTGCGGATTACAAGACCTTTGGGATTCAACGATATTCATGTAACCAGCACTTTTGAGATTCTCAAACATCCATTTTATCAAGAGGCGGATATCCTCCACTTTCATAACTTGCATGGTGGCTACTTTAACTATCTAGCACTTCCCTCATTAACCCAAAACAAGCCCTCAATTCTCACCTTACACGATATGTGGGCAATTACAGGACATTGTGCTTATAGTTTTGAGTGCGAGCGCTGGAAAATTGGCTGTGGTCAATGTCCCTATCCTGATACCTATCCTGCCATCAAGAGGGATAGTACACGCTGGGAGTGGAAGCTGAAACGTTGGGTTTATAATCGCTCAAATTTACAGGCTGTTGTGACGACGAGTCGCTGGCACGCTAAACAAGCTCAGGAAAGTATACTCAACCATGTGCGAGTTCATCGTATCCCCCCTGGTCTGGACACACAAGCTTATCAACCCCTTGATCCAGAACAGTGTAGAGTAATATTGGGAATACCGACTGACAAAAAAGTACTCATGTTTGCTGCTGCCAAACTGAACGATCCCCGCAAAGGTGGTGATTTGCTGATAAAAGTGCTACAAAACTTGCCCAAATCTTTAAAAACTGAAACAATGATACTGACTCTGGGTACTGGGGGGGAAACTGTCGCTGAGACAGTGGGGATACCCACACTCAATCTTGGCTTTGTCGGTAGCGATCGCTTAAAATCAGTCGCTTATTCTGCGGCTGACTTGTTCCTCTTTCCCACCCGTGCGGAGAACTTGGGACTGGTAGCACAGGAAGCCATGGCTTGCGGCACACCAACGGTATCCTTTAAAGTTGGTGGGGTTCCTGATTTAGTCCGTCCAGGTATCACAGGTTACTTAGCTGAACCTGAAGATGTGGTGGATTACTGTAAAGGTATAGTGCTATTGCTCGAAGACCAGACTCTGCGGGAAAACTTAAGTCGGCAATGTCGCCAGGTGGCTCTTGAAGAATACGGAATAGAAGTGTACGCTCAGCGATACATTGAACTGTATCGTCATGCTTTGGCAAAGTAAATGTACTTATTATTAATATAAGTAAAAAAATATATACTTAAATATTTATCTATTTTCAATAATCATCAATTGAAGCATACTCTAAAAAGAAACGAGCAACTTAAATCAATATGGCACTTTTACTAGGTACTAAATTAGACGACATCTTAGACGCCGTTGCGCTAGGGTTTGGTGGCGAAAACAACTCCATTAAAGGTGGTACAGGTAGAGATACACTGCTTGGGGGTAACGGCAATGATCGACTTAACGGTGGTCCCGACCGTGACTTTATGGAGGGGGGTGACGGTGATGACGTATACTTGATTGACGGCGATGAAAGGAGAGAGGATGTTAGGGAAAATGTCAATCAGGGTTTTGATACCGTCATTTCTCCTGTGAGTTGGAGGCTAAATGAGAACTTTGAGACATTGGGACTAACAGGCAGTAACGATCTTGAAGGCACAGGAAACCAATCAGACAACAGAATTCTAGGCAATCTAGGCAACAATGTTCTGAGAGGGCTCAATGGTAATGATGTGCTTAGAGGTCAAGCAGGTAATGACAGGCTTGAAGGGGGGGCAGGTGATGATAACCTACATGGGGGACTAGGTGATGACACATTAGTAGGGGGTTCCGGTAATGAGCAATACTTTGTTGACAGTATAAATGATGTAATTATTGAGCAGACGAATCAAGGAAAAGATATTGTATTTGCGCGAGGAGTTGATGGCTATAGGCTGAGTCCTAATGTCGAGAATCTTTTCCTGGGTGTTGATGCTGTCACAGGTTTTGGTAACAACGAAGATAACTACATTCAAGGAAATGTATTTAATAATACTATCAATGGGGGGGGTGGCAATGACTTTCTCAATGGTCGTGATGGCGATGATATCCTTAATGGTGAAGACGGTAATGATAGACTTGATGGGGGTAGCGGCACAAACACTTTAAACGGTGGAGCAGGCGATGACCAGTATTTTGTCAGAAATATTGGTGATCAAATTAATGAGAGTAGTGGTGAGGGAACTGATACAGTCAATTCGCTGTTAGTAGAGTACAATTTGCTGAGTAATCCAGAAGTGGAGAACCTGGTATTAGTTGAAGTAGATCCTTTGAATCCCTCTGACCCCCCAGTAGCCGTTACAGGTACAGGCAATAACTTGGGTAACGAGATTATCGGCAATTCCCTCAACAATATCCTTAATGGAGGTGAAGGCAACGATAGTCTTGAAGGGGGTGACGGTGCGGACGAATTAAATGGTGGTGACGACAATGACACTCTTATGGGTGGCTCTGGAGATGACACCCTTAACGGTGATGCAGGAGATGATACCGTTGAAGGGGGTGACGGTGCGGACGAATTAAATGGTGGTGGCGGTAATGACATCCTCAGGGGTGGAGCAGAGGATGACACCATCAACGGTGGAGAGAATGATGACTTTCTGGCTGGCGATGGGGGAAATGATATCCTAAATGGTGAAGCTGGGGATGACCAGATATGGGGTGGTGATGACGACGATATCCTAAATGGAGGCGATGGTGCTGATAGGTTAATAGGTGATGCGGGCAACGATATCCTCAACGGTGATGCAGGTAATGATACGCTTGAGGGAGGTGATGGCAGGGATACATTAACTGGGGGGACAGGTAATGATCTATTGAAAGGTGATGCAGGTGACGACATTTTGATTGGCACTTCTGGGGTTGCGGATGTAGCTAAGCGCGATCGCATGTTTGGTGGCACAGGAGCAGATCTATTTGTGCTGGCGAATGACATGATGAATTTTTACGATGATGGAAATCCACTGACAACAGGTGGGACAAGCTTTGCTAAAATTCAAGACTTTACAGCAGGTATTGATCAGATTCAGCTCAAAAACAGCATCAATGACTATCTCATTCAACCTCAGGGAGTGGGCAACGTCAAAATCTTGACCAACGAAGCAACACCTGAAGTTATTGCAGTGGTTCAGAACACTATTGTTGCTGATGTTATAGCTGCACTGACATTTGTATAAACTATCTATCAACTATTGAGGTATCGCTGTGGAGCAATATTAATGAGTACAGAAAAACATCTAAACATATCACCCAGCACAAGGGAGAAATGCCTTGAAGATCTTACTCATCTCTTCAGTTCTTCCGAGAAATAACATTGGGGGAGAACTCCTTCTTTACAGACACTTATCGCTGTGGCAAACGTTACATTTAGTAATAGCCACAGAAAATTCCGAAGGTTTACATGCTCAAGAAATCATCAAGATTCAAGCCAACCCGCTACTAACTCGATTAAAAAAAACAAGGTTGTCCAAGTGGGCAAATGATGTATGTCAGTGTTTTGATGCTTTCTATGAGATTAAGGGAATTCGTCATCACATCAAATATAACAAGCCAGACCTAATTCTTACGGTAGCCCACGGAGAGCTATGCTGGCTAGCTCTCCGACTTTCTAAGGAGTTTAATCTTCCCTTAGTTACATTATTCCATGATTGGTGGCCTGACTTTGTTAATGTTCATTCCTGGGGGCGGGGTGTTTTAACAAATCGATTTCAGCAACTTTACCAGCACAGTAAGCTAGCTTTTTGTGTCAGTGAGGAAATGCGGCAGGCGTTAGGAAAACATCCAAACGCAAAGGTTTTATTTCCCATTTCCGAGCCGTTTGCAAGTGAAAGATACCCAGTAGGTTTAGCGAACAGTAAGATGTTTACAGTGGTCTATGCAGGAAATCTTTCCGATATTTACGCACCAATGATGCAAGCTTTATGTACAGCAATTCAAGAGGTTTCTGAATTTCAGTTGAACATATTTGGTCCTCAGCCGGACTGGTCAGATGAGCTTTTGCAGCAGGTTAAAGACCAGGGAATATACAGAGGTTTTTTATCAAAAACTGTATTATATAAAGTATTTCACCAACAAGCCCATGCATTTCTAGTGAGTATGTCTTTCAACAAACAAAAACAGAGGCGAACCCAAGTAAGCTTTCCAACTAAACTTGTAGAATACATCCAGTTTGGTAAGCCAATTATTATCTGGGGACCTGAATATTGTTCAGCGGTTCGCTGGGGGCGAAAATATAAAGCGGCATTAGTTGTAACTTCTCCTTCCGCAGAGGATTTAATTCAAGCAATCATAAAATTAGCTAACAATCTAGGTGAGCAGAAGCGTCTTAGGAATAAGGCTTTAGAAATGGCGAAGAATATGTTCAACCCACAAAGCATTCAACTGAAGTTTATCAAAAGTATTCATGAAATAATTGATTCTCCCAGTCAAAGAAAACAAAAATATGCATCGTAAGACACCTATACTTGTTACAGGTTCTCATCGTTCAGGAACAACTTGGGTGGCAAAAATGATTTCAGCTTCTCCCTCTGTTCGGTATGTTCCAGAGCAATTTAATTTGAACCGTTCTCAATGTTTGTGCGGTCATCAATTTAACCAGTGGTTTCAGTATATTTCATCAGAAAATGAAGAAAATGAAACCCAGTGCTATAACCACCTCAAGCATGCCCTTGGTTTATCCTATAACTTCATACCCGAATTTAGGTTGGTTAAAAATTATAGTGATGCTTTTAAATTATTGACAAAAGCAAGCAAATTTATTCTGAAGCGACTACTCAATATTCGTCCTTTACTTAAAGACCCTGTGGCTTTTTTCTCGGCTGAGTGGTTAGCCAATGAGTTTGATATGGATGTTATCGTTCTCATTCGACATCCAGCGGCGTTTGCTAGCAGCCTGAAACGCCTTAACTGGACGTTTAATTTTTCCCACTTTGTCGAACAGCCTCTGTTGATGCGAGACTTACTTGAACCTTTTGCAAACGAAATAAAGGAGTACAGCTTAAAAGACTATGATATAATAGATCAAGCAATTTTAGTTTGGAATATTTTTCATTATGTTATTTTGCAATATAAAAAAAGGCATGATCGATGGATATTCCTGCGACACGAAGATATTTCTCAAAATCCTTTAGAATGGTATAAATACTTATACAATAGACTGGAGTTGAACTTTACGTCAGAAATAAGTCAAACAATAAAAGAATACAGTTATTCAAACCTTAATTTGCCTGAGTTTAAAAATCAAGAAATTCATTGTCTTAAACGAAATAGTCCATCTAATATTTATAGATGGAAAAATAACTTAAATTCAAATGAAATTACAAGAATAAGAAAAGGAGTAGAAAAAATATCTACTTATTTTTACTCTGATACAGACTGGTGATAAATAAGTGTAAATTATATTTATAACCTTAAGATATAATAATGATTACCGTATCTATTGTCGTCCCGTTATATAACAAAGCTGCTTATATTATTCAAGCAATTCAATCAGTTATTCAACAGACTCTTCAAAATTGGGAGCTTTTAATTGTAGATAATGGTTCGACGGATAACAGTTATGAGCAAGCCAAACAAATTCAAGATGCTCGAATTCATCTCTTGCATTGCCCCAAGCAGGGACCAGGAGCCGCTCGCAATTACGGGTTAATTCATAGCCAGGGGGAATGGATTCAATTTTTGGATGCCGATGATTTACTCGAACCCAAACACTTAGAACAGCAAATAAAAGTTGCTAATCAAAACCCAGAAGCAGACATTATTGTCAGTTATTGGCAGGAATTTCCAGATCAAAATCCTGGACAACGCTTGTTGAAAAAGCCGTCAGGTTTCGAGCAATCACTCCAAGCTTTGCGAGATTCAGCGATTGCCTTTGCTCCTTGGGCTGTTCATGCCGCTTTGATTAGGCATTTTGTTTTAACTGAAGATTATTTTTGGGCTGAAGAACTGGATTCATTCCTGAGCGAAGATACGGCATTCTGGTTTTGTTT
Organism: Coleofasciculus sp. F4-SAH-05; assembly: GCF_040222985.1. NCBI lineage: Bacteria > Bacillati > Cyanobacteriota > Cyanophyceae > Coleofasciculales > Coleofasciculaceae > Coleofasciculus > Coleofasciculus sp. F4-SAH-05. The sequence continues at coordinate 16,623 of NZ_JAVKBY010000247.1, read as the reverse complement.
GTTAACCAAGTGTTCGGTTGCTTTCTCAAATAATTGTGGTGCTCTTTACCGCAAACAACTATCCGTATGTCGGAACGATTACGACAATCCAGCTAAATGGTTAAAGGGAATGAAAGCAGTTACTTCTTATAATGTAAACTTTATTAAATATCGCGGTGATAAGCTCTCGGCTAAACAGTGTGAGATGTTAATGCGTTGCTTCCTTTCTACTGCTAATATCGCTCATAGTCAGGGAGACTTCACAACCGAACGTGAAGCGTTGGCATTGGCAAACCAATGGTTTAAAGAGTGTGACCATCTTGGCGGTGTTAATACTCTGCCGCTGCGTCTACGAAAAATTTTTGGTCTTCGTCTGATTCAGTATTTTCTAGATATTCGCTCTAGTATGGGAAATAGCGTTAAATCTAGGCTCAATCAATTAATAGTCCATGAATAAAGACAGAGTTTACGGAATTGTGGTGACGACTATTCATGATGGAAAATTTATCGATGAGTATTATGAGCATTTTAAAAACAACGATAATTTAGAGTGTGTCCGTTTCTATGTTGTTGGTGATCTCTCTACTCCTCCGGCTTGCCGAGATCGAGTTGAGCGTTACCGTGCAATGGGATTGCCTTGGATTTATCTGGGCAAAGAAGAACAGGAAGATTTCCTTGCCCCCTTTCCTAAGCTTTCAGCCGAAATTCCCTGGAAGTCTGATAATCGGCGCAATGTCGGATTTCTCATGGCTTACCGCGATCGCTGTGATATTATTATCGCAATTGATGACGACAACTATCCACGCAATAGCTGGTCATTTCTGGAGGGTCACCAGCATGTAGGCACTAAAGTGACATTACCAACAGCACTTGGTCATGAGGGCTGGTTCAATCCCTGCTCTCTGATGGATGTGAATTGTAAGTCTCTTGGTGTTCGAGGTACTGTCTATGCACGGGGATTTCCCTACGCTCGTCGTGATCCGCGTTGTGGATTGATCGATCCAGAACCGAGTACTGGTTTAGTTGCTATCAATGCAGGCTTGTGGTCTGGCGATCCTGATGTTGATGCGGCTACTCGTCTCGTTACTCAGTGCGAAGCACGAGAAAACTTCGGCAGTAGTCTTCTTCTTACTTCAGGAACTTTGATGCCCATTAACACACAAAACACAGCGCTGATTCGTGATGCTATTCCCGCCTACTATTACGTCAAGATGGGACATCCAGTTGGTGGAATGAAACTTGATCGATTTGGAGATATCTTTAGCGGCTTCTTTGTGCAAAAATGTACTCAAGCAGTTGGTCAGTGTGTCCGCGTCGGTAGTCCAGTTGTTGACCATCGTCGCTCACCTCATAATCTTTATAAAGATCTCTGGCATGAGCTGGCTGGAATGGTCATGATTGATGACATGCTGCCACTGCTTGAAACTCCTTTATCATCAGCTAATAGTTATAGCGATGCCACCTTAGAATTAGCCGAAAAAATTAATCAATGGGTTAGCTACCAAAATGGTTTTTTTGGGGACAATTCACTTAGAGAATACTTTTGTAAAATATCAAATAATTTGAAGTCGTGGGTTTCTGCATGCACATTTTTGAAATAGATATTTTCTCAATAAGTTATGAATCATATAACTCATAAAATTTTGTCTAAGCTGGGGTTTAGATTGTATAAAAAGCCTTTTCTTCCTAAAGGTGTAGATTGGTTATGGGATATTTACCGCCTAACTCAACATCAACCTCCGTCAGTTTTCATGGATGTAGGTGCAAACCAAGGTCAAACAGCGTTGGCTATTCACGCTCAATTTCCTTCGGCTATCATACATAGTTTTGAACCAATAGAGTCAACATTCTCTCAGATCAAGCAGAATACGTCCCATGTTCCGCAAATTGTTCCTGTTAACAAAGCCGTTGGTGAAGTTTCAGGCAAAGTTCAGTTTCAACTATACCAATCCACTAGCTTATTGAATCGTGTAGCAACCCAGGAAGAAATTTCTCGTGGAAATTATTTGGAAGAAGTTGAAATGATTTCCCTTCGGGAATACTGTAAACAGATGGGAATTACCAGAGTTGACGTTCTCAAAACTGATGCTCAAGGTTATGATGTTTCTGTACTAAATTTTACCCGTTGCAGAGCAACTGTCTATTCAATTTATTTTTGTTGAAGTAACTTTCACAAAAAATCCTGATTGTACGTTGTTCTTTCCTGTAAACGAATTACTTTCATCAGTTGGCTTCACTTTTTATGGTTTATATAACTATTGGCATCGAAAAGATGGCTCTATCCTCTATTGCGATGCACTTTTTATTAAACCCAGATCGTCTTAATTTATATACTTTACAATAAATAACTAAATAATTTTATAACCTATAAATATTCAGTTTTTCAAAAACTCAAACAACAATGTAGCATGAAAATTTCTCAAACACCCACCCTAGGTTTTGCTATACTTTCACATAAGCAGCCCTCTAAGCACTTTGAGATGCTATTGGAGTACCTTGTTGCTATACCTGGAGTAAAATTAGCAATTCACCATGATTACAATCAAAGTTATCTTTCTCAAGGGTTTTTAGATCACTTCGGGGTTCGCAAAGTAGAAAATTACCGCCAAACCCAGTGGTGCGGAGTTAATAATGTTTATGCTATTTTGGATACTTTTATGTTACTTTATGAATCGCCGCCACAGCCTGATTGGTACATTACTCTCAGTACAGACACATATCCTATCAAAAGTATCAAATCAATTCTAGATTTTTTTATCAATGCGAAAGCGGATGTCTATATGCAAAGACATCTCCTTGGCTTAGAGTATGGAGGTCGTTTTGCGAATAAACACAGGGCACTTTTTACTAAATATTTAGGTCATGTTCCTTTGATTACTAGAACAGGTAAATTTCAAATGAAACCCGTCCGAATGCCGATTCTAAAAAGAATGACACCCTTTAGAAATACTCTTCAACCATATATGAGTTCAGATTGGTTTATGTTTAATGCAAAAGCTATGAATTGCCTAGTCAAAGAGAATCTCTATCACTCCGAATTCGTTGAATATCTTCAACAAGCTGCCAATCGTCCTGATTTAACGATTTGTCCTCCCGAAATTGCTTTTGCTACTTTCTTTTCTAACCAGAAAGAACTTACACATGCAGAGCATAACTACTTTTTCATTAAATGGACTGATTACGTGGGGAAAAAGAGATGGCATCCAGATATACTGACGGAACGTCATTTCGACGCTATCAAAAACAGCGACGATCTATTTGCCAGAAAATTTTCGGATGATGAAAGTTTAAAACTTACCCAAAAAATCAACAGTGAACTTATTAATAATTTTTAGTGGTTTTGCTTAATTGATTCAAGCTTTTGTTGATTCTGGTTATAAATTTGATATTACTTAATCTATTTGTTTTTATTAAAATTAATTGCTGGGCAAATGATTATATCTTCTATTACCAAAAAACTTAAAGTCATTAATTCATTTTACTTACCCTACTTTACGCGACACATCAGAGTATTGCCTTTATTTATACAGGACTGTTGGAGAATTAGAAAAAATTCTAGACAATGATTTTTACTTTAGCCAAAAACGAGAATTTTTTTCATATCTGGAAAAGGGGATATATTACCCTCATGTCAAAGAATATATTAATAAATTTGGTAGGGATAATTTTTTGATTATTGATAGCCATATTTTTTTGACTCAGACAAATAAAATAATGGCGATAATTGAAGATTTTATCGGAGTTAAACATTACATTTATGATAATTTTCCCATTTTGAATAAGAGTTATAAAAGTCAAATTAGTGACTCAATAAGAAAGCAGCTCGATATTTTTTACCAGCCTCACAATGAAAGGCTTCTAGAACTTCTGGATCGGAAACTATCATGGATACAATAGCGAGGAATACTTTTATGGTGGTCAAGCAAAAGCTTCAAATCATTCGTTCATTTTACCTCCCCTCATTGACACGATCTATAAGAACATTACCTTCATTTATAATCGTTGGTGCTCAAAAAGGCGGTACAACCTCACTAAATGGCTATCTCAAAAGCCATCCAGACATTTGCATGGCAAGAGGAAAAGAAACTTGGTTTTTTGACAAACATTATGAAAAAGGTATCTCTTATTATCGCCTCCACTTTCCTTTAAAAATTTCTAGTTTCTTGAATCCTAGATTAGTTGTTGGGGAAGCCTCTCCTTCCTACATTTATAACCCCAGAGTACCCGAAAGAATTTATACCCATTTTCCGAATTGCAAGATTATTATTCTTCTCCGCGATCCGATAGAGAGAGCTTATTCGCACTACAAACACATGCGTAGAATTGGTTTTGAGGATTTGGCTACCTTTGAGTCAGCTATTGAAAAAGAGGCTGAACGCACTTGTGGTGAGTTAGAAAAAATCATGGAGAATGGGTTTTACTTTAGCCAATCAAGAGAGTTCTTTTCCTATCTTGGGAAGGGAATATATTACCCGCAGGTAAAAGCTTATCTTGATAAATTTGGGAAAGATCGCGTTTTAGTTGTTGATAGTAACAGTTTTTTCTTATCCGAAAAAACAATCATGTCGGAAATCGAAAAATTTATTGGGGTTAAACCTCACAACTATCAGGATTTTCCCGTGTGGAATAAGGGAGACAAATCGAGGCTTCCTGAAGCGACCAGAAATCAACTCAAGGATTTTTATGAACCTCATAATGAAATGTTATTCGATTTATTAGGCAGGAAGCTATCATGGGCATAAATTCTAACTGATAGGAATTAATTTTGAATACTAGTAAATTTTTAGCCGGCTAAGGGAGTGAAAATAGACTAATGCATAGTCTAGTAACAACTGTTCTCAATGACAAACGGGGTTTAGAGATATTTTTTGAACAGATAGCAGTTCAGAGGCTACTCCCTGATGAAATTGTTATCGTCGATGGGGGTTCTACGGATGGTTCTTGGGAGTTCATGCAGGAACGGCAACCTCCAGAGGGAGTTTCTCTCATTGTCAAGCAGGAAAAGGGATGTAATGTAGCCCAAGGGAGGAATCTAGCGATCGCAATTGCCTCGGGTGACATTATTGTTTCTACAGATATCGGGTGTCGCTGGGATAAAAAATGGTTGGCGGAACTGGTTCAGCCCATGTTTGACGATCCCAACGTTGATGTTGTGATTGGGAGTTGGGGGGTTCGCCCGGAAGATTTAGAGTCTGACTGGGCACGTACTGAGTACGCCTATCGTGGCGGTCTAAAATTACAAGCAACACCAGAAAGCTTAGGCATTTCCCGCTCAATTGCTTATAAGAAAACAGTCTGGGAAAAGATCGACGGTTATCCGGAAGATTTAACGTTAGCTTGTGATGATGTAGTGTACAATAAACAACTCAAGCAAATGAAATGTAAGTCAGCCGCAGCGCCCAAGATCCGTTGTTACTGGCTGCGCCATAAAACACTAAAACAGTTTTGTAAAGAGGAATGGCGTAACTTTTTTGGCGCAGGAGAGGCCGCCATTTGGCAAAAACATTTTGTTTTAGTCACTGGGCGTATCCTACTCGAACTTTTCTCACTGATTATTGGTATAGTCATTTTACTGGTAACGTCTGATAGCAGGATTAGTGTATTCTTTGTAATTGTTGGTATGGTTTCAGTGATGCAGCGTCTCTTACGCTTACAAAACGCCGCAACACAACTTATAATAATGAATGTTCCTCACCCCTGGTTTAAGCTCATCGTGTTTGAGTACATGACTAAGATCTATGGGATGATCGGCTATGCACAAGGTTTCCGGCGGGGTCTGTCTCAGTGTCAGCAGTGTCGGCAGCGCCTGAAATCTGTATAATCTTTATAAAGCGGAGTTGATGTCCCCGTGGCACGCCAAGAACAGCATAATTTAAAAGATGATTCTCTGATGCCGTCCCCGTTACCACATCAAGCCGCCACGGAGCTGAAAGTATCTGTGATGATTACGACTCATAACCGAGTCAAGGAACTCAAGCAAACCTGTGAAGTGTTGGAGTCCTTATCTCCAGCAGTTGATGAGGTATTGATCTGTGCTGACGGATGTACTGATAACACTGTTGAATTGATTCAACAAAATTACCAGCATTATCGCCTTTTCATTAACCCAGTCGGAAGAGGTTCTGTAGCTTCCCGCGATTACCTCATTCGCAAAGCTGAAGGGGATCTAGTACTTGCTCTTGATGACGATAGCTATCCGCTTGCTCAAGATATCGTAACCCGGTTAAGACGTTTGTTTCAGGAACGTCCTCGTCTAGCAGTTGCCTCTTTCCCACAACGAACGGAAGAGTACTCAGAATCCTTAACAATTGAAGACTTTGGATCGTCTTACTACTGTGGCACATTTGCTTGTGCGGCTGCTTGTTTCCGGCGCAGCGTATATTTTGAGGTTGATGGCTTTGACACAAGCTTCTTCCATATGTACGAAGAACCTGATTATGCACTTCAATGTCTAGCTGCAGGATATGAAATCTATTTCTTTACAGACATCATCATTCGCCACCACTTCACACCAACAGGGCGCAACGAAATTCGCACCCACCATCGCCATGCCCAGAATGAGCAGTGGAGTATGTGGCGCAGATGCCCTTTTCCTTATGTTCTGGTACTATCGCTGTATCGGTTCTTCAGTCAGTTTAGATACGCAGTCAAACGCGGGATGAACTGGGTTATTCGAGAACCATTTTGGTGGTTCGCTGCCTTACAAGGTTTACCCAATGCCTTATTGAGAAGAAACCCAATTTCTTGGCAGGTTTACCGTTTGTGGCTCTCCCTACTCTCACAGCCAATCTATACGGATGAGGAATGGCAAAAGAGATTTTCCGCAGTTGAAGTTAAACCGTCACGTTGTCAACAACAGTCGGATATGAATATTACCACCAGGATTTAAACAAATTAACTATCGTAACATGCGTCAAAAAATAGAATAGCCCAACCCATGAAAAAAACGCAACTCATTTTCTCTGATTCAAATCTAGATTTTTGTCCTCGATTGAAAAATATTATAAAAAATGGACAAACTATAGATAGAGATGGAAACATTATTCCAATCCGGGGAATGTCAACAATAAATAATTTACAAATTATCCGAGGGTTAATTCTCGATTCATGTCCAAAAAAGACCTTAGAAATTGGATTAGCATTTGGAGGGTCTGCATTAGCGATTCTTTCAACTCTTCAAGAGGTTCACACAAGAAAAGATTTTTTACATACAGCAATTGATCCCTATCAAAGTACTGCCTGGAAAAATAGTGCTACTACTGTCATCACACAAGAACAGCTTGATAAAAATTTTCGCTTCTTTGAAGAGTATTCATCATTGGTGCTGCCCAGGTTGATTTCAAAACATGAAAAATTTGGACTAGTCTACATAGATGGCTCTCATTTATTTGAAGATGTGTTTGTGGACTTTTACTTTGTAGTCCAGCTTCTTGAAATGAATGGAATTGTTATTTTTGACGATTGTCGGAATAATCATGTACGCAAAGTTATTCAGTTTATTAAAAATAATTATTCCAAAATCTTGATGAGTCATGCAATCTGCTTTCAGGGTAAATCTTTGCCCAAAAAAATTGCTAACAAATTAGGTTATAAGCAAGTAGAAATATTTCAAAAAATAGGACAAACTCCCAGAACTTGGAAAGAGAAACTTAAAGATTTTTAATACAAATAAAATAAATATAAGAGAAACAAATGCGCCAATATAATCCTTGGATGATTCTGTTTTCAATTCATATCCCTAAATGTGGAGGCACTAGTTTTACTAAAGTACTGCGTTACTGGTTTTGGCCAGGATTTCAAGGTCATTATTTCGACCATGAGACCAATAGAATGCCTCCTAGACCGCAGTGGTTCAAAACCGCTTTACATAGGGGAGGAATATTTCCTCTATGTATCCACGGTCATTTTGAGGAAGAATGTTCAATTGAACGAACCTATCCCCAAGCAAAGCAGTTCATAACGGTCATCCGCGATCCCCTTGAGATGCAGCTATCGCTTTTCTTTGACCATCAGCGTCGCCTCAAAGAGAAAGGAGCGCTTTATTGGAAAGGTCAAAAAGTGGAAATTGAGTATGGCGGAGACATTGATGCTTGGGTAGAACAACGGCATTCTTATTTACTAAAATTTTTTCCTAGGGAAATAAATATGGCTAATTATCAGGAGGTAATTAACAAATATTTTGTTCATATTGGTGTTATAGAAAATTTACAACAATCAATTGATATTTTGTCCAAAAAGCTAAACAAAAAATCTTGTGTCGTACCGAAATTGAATGAATCTCCCCGTACTCAACTCCCATCTGAATCATCAATTAAACGCTTCAAAGAAAAACACACATTAGAATATGCCATCTATGAATATGCTTGCGAAATAAATCAAGGTGTTTGATTAGATTGCATTGTTCAAGTTCATTTAGCCAAACAGGTACGGAAGAACGATAATCTTCAATCATAACAGTGAATATTATTCCTTATCTAAGACAAGAACCGATTCCTTTGAGGATATTAGCAGGTCCCTTTAGAGGGACTCACCTTATCCTTAACCCCGCCTGTTCCAAGCGAAAGATTCTTGGAATTTACGAGCATATACTGAACCCTTGGCTTAACCAAATTATTCCTGATATTGAGGTTTTGTTCGATGTCGGCGCTAACGATGGCTATTTTACCTATGGGTGTGCCAAGGCGCTCAAACGATATCATAAATTGGGACACATTATTGCCTTTGAGCCAGGTTTATGTGAACAATCTGCCTTATTAATTCCCGCTACTTGGTCTGACTATACTAATATCACTTTTGAATTCATTCCTCTGTTTGTGGGTTCTATCTCCAATGAATCGACGATCACGTTAGACAAGGCTTATGAGGAACGTCCATCACTGCATGGAAAGCCATTATTAATCAAAGTAGATGTGGAAGGTTCTGAAGTTGATGTGCTAGAAGGGGCAACTGGCTTACTTCAAAAACCCCATCACTGGGTTGTGGAAGTTCATGGCGACCATCTACTTGATCCAGTGCTGGATTTCTTTACTAAAGCTAAAAGAGCAGTCGATATCCGTCTACTCCAACCCCATTGGCTGCTAGGTTCAGAATCACGCACCATCAAAACATCATGGGTTACCACTCGACCGGATAAAGCGAATGTCTGATAAAGTGCCACCATGGATTTGCTGTCAACTGGGTGCCCGTGAACATTATGCTATCCCACGAGCTTTACACCAACATGGAAAACTTATCCACTTTATTACTGATGCTTGGGTCTTACCAAAATCTCCACTCAACTTATTACCTAAACCTTTTTTAGCGAATTTACGCGATCGCTTCCACCCTGACTTAGCCCAAGCCTCTGTTAACGCCTTCACTCACTCTTTGATTCGCTTTGAGCTGGCGCAACGCTTGCAAAAAACCTCAGGATGGACACGTCTTATTGCCCGTAATCACTGGTTTCAACAACGAGCCGTTGAGTTACTCGAAACCATCACGCCAAAACTTAACACTCGTCCTATCCTATTTGCTTATAGTTATGCTGCTTTAGAACTGTTCCGCTATGCCAAAACTCAGGGTTGGTACACTATCCTAGGTCAAATCGATCCAGGACTTGTCGAGGAAACATTAGTTCGACAGGAACATCTTAGATATCCAGACTACCAGTCTACTTGGCAACCCGCACCACCTCAATACTGGATAAACTGGCAAGAAGAATGTTTGCTAGCTGACCGAATTATCGTTAATTCTCCCTGGTCAAGCCAAGCCTTGCAACAAGTCGATCTTCCTGCCAATAAGATAGACATTATTCCCCTTGCTTACAACCCCCCTGAGACAGCTAGCAAATTTGAGCGAACCTACCCCTCAACTTTGTCTACTGAACGCCCCCTGCGCGTGCTATTTCTGGGTCAAGTAATCTTGCGTAAGGGTATTGCTGCAATTTTAAAAGCGGGTGAACTCCTCCATCATCAACCGATAGAATTCTGGTTAGTTGGTTCTCTGAGCATTGCTAGGTCAGCTAAAATGTACGGGCAGGTGCAGTGGATTGGTTCTATCCCTCGCCGTCAAACAGCCCAGTACTATCAACGTGCCGATGTTTTCCTATTTCCTACTCTATCTGATGGTTTTGGCTTGGTTCAACTAGAAGCACAGGCATGGAAGCTACCGATAATAGCGTCCAGATTTTGTGGTGAAGTTGTGAAAGATCAAGTCAATGGGCTAATCTTACCAGAAGTCACAGGGGAAGCGATCGCCCAAGCCCTCGAATTCTGCTTAAATAACCCTGGGCAACTCCAAGCCTTTGCCGAAGCAGCTACTGATATGTCTGAGTTTAGCCTATCGCAGTTGCATCACCATCTTCAATCGTTACCCCATGCACATCTTTGAATATCCAGAACTAGTTTTCACTCAACTCGCACTGCTGGTTATCAGTGTAATATGGTTGCTGCGGCGCAATGATGAAATCCCATTACTAATTAGTACCTTTCTATTTTACGTAGCATCCTATCGATACTTGATTGTCACTAGTGGTATAGATCGCTGGGTTAATCTAGGCAGCTTTGGCTTTACTCCTATTACAAATGAAGCAGGCGTTGTTGCTCTAAGTTACATAGTATTGGGTCAAATCTGCCTATTGGCAACCTATATGATGCGACAGCGACAAGTTTTGCAAATTGCTATCCCCCAGGCAGACCCCTTCTTATTACGATGGCTACGTCCTAAAGTCCTGCTATTGGGTTTATTTTGCTTACCCTTGGTCGGTATTACTCGCTCTAACATTATTGCCCAAGTTGCTTCCGGACGTTCTCTCGCTTTTCAAGTTAGCGGTTACCTACGTCTATTTCCCTTTGTCTTGGTTGGGGTGGCTACTCTAATCATTTGTGTCTGGAAGTTTGGCGGATTTTCTAAACCACTCAGTAAAATTAGTGCCGTTGCAATTCTGCTGGGTTTGGCAAATTTCACCTTCAGTAGTAGTGGACGATTTCAGTTTTTAGGGTGGCTTAGCGCTAGTGGTATCATTCTTGCCTCTTCCTATAGACCAAAAACTCGCCTCCTGATTCTCTCCACTGTCGCGATCGTAGCTATAGGCATGTTTGCTGTAGCGGGTTCTCTACGTAACCCCAACTTAAATCCTGATCTTTTGAATCAAGCGGCTTGGGAACGTGCGTCTAGTGCCGAAGATGCTAATATGCTTGATGGTTTTGTGCTACTCCGAGACGTTTATCCCCAACGGTTAGATTTTCGCTGGGGTATGGAGCATATAGAGGTTCTGCTTCGTCCCATCCCCAGAGCATTGTGGCCCGAAAAACCTGTGGGAGGTTATATGAATCAATTGGGTCTGATTACTGCCAATACTGGTTTCACGTTAGGAATTTCACCTACTCTATTTGGCTCATTTTACGCTGAAGCAGGCATCATTGGTATTGTCTTAGGCTCCTCACTCTATGGAGTAATTTTGGCAACGATCATTCGTTATACGACTAAGCTACAAACCTTTGCTAGTACGCTGATTCGTGCCATCCTTTGTGCCTGTTTAATACCACTCTTGCGGGGCGGCGACTTGGCGGGAATTTATGCTTGGATTGGCATGGCTTTTTGGCCCTGCTTTCTATTGCTCTGGTTGAAACGGGCAGATTTTAGATTGAAACCTTCCTATTATATCCAGGATTACAATCCAAATTATGAATAAATATAGCAATTTCTGGTGTGATGCGGGACATCAATGAGCGGAGGGCGCAAGCCTTGCGCCCCTACGTTTGGGTGTACCTCACACGCTTGATTAATTTTATATTTGATGGAACGAATTCAGCCTTGACTACGACTTCAAATATGCATATTGTAGTGATTTTCTATAATATTGGCGGTTATCATGCGGCTCGCCTAAATGCGACATCTGTTGCCTGTGAGCCAAAAGATTGGCGCTTAACTGCTGTCCAAGTTACAGATAATACCCAAGAACGCCCCTGGGGGAATATAAAGAATGAAATTAAATTTCCCCTCAAAACATTATTGCCCACAGAAACGACTCCCTCTACTATTGATCGACGTCCTTGGTCAAAAGTGGCAGCTTCTTTAATTCCCTCTTGTCTAGACACTATAAAACCTAATATTTTGGCAATTCCTGGATGGGGTTTTCCTATATCTCAAGCTGCACTTACTTGGAGTAAGCGACACCGAATTCCAGCAATTTTAATGAGCGAAAGTAAATGGGATGATGAAAGACGACAATGGTGGAAAGAACAGATAAAATCCTGGCTGTATATTAGAAACTATAAAGCCGCCTTGGTCGGAGGTCAACTTCATCAAGATTACCTACTTAAGTTAGGTTTTGATAAAAATCGCATCTTTCTAGGCTATAATGCTGTCGATAACCAATATTTTTGTTTAGGTGCAGAGGAGGCTCGTACAAATCCGCTTGCGGCAAGAAAACGCCAGCTTAAAATACCCCACAACCCCTATTTTTTGGTCGTCACTCGGTTGATTAAACGCAAAAATGTTTTTCGTCTTGTAGAAGCTTTTTTGGCTTATCGGCAACAACTTGGAGAAGAGCAAGCTTGGGATATTGTTATCTGTGGTAGTGGCGAGGAAGAACCCTCGATTCGCCGGCTTATTAGCGAGAAAAGACTAAACGCCTGTGTTCATCTCCCCGGCTTTATCAGTTACCAAGCAATCCCCGATTGGTATGGTTTAGCCCAGGCTTTTGTACATCCTGCGATACAAGAACCTTGGGGATTAGTCGTGAATGAAGCTTGTGCGGCTGGGTTGCCGATATTATGTAGTCATACGGTGGGAGCTTGTCATGAACTTGTTCGTCATGGTTATAATGGCTTATTATTCGATCCAGAAAGTAGAGAAAATATGACTGATACCTTATTAGCCATACATCAGCAATCTTCAGAGGCACGTATTAAAATGGGGAAGTTCAGCCAAACTATTGTTGCTAATTATAGCCCCCATAATTTTGCTAAAGGTCTATTCAAGGCAATCGAAACTGCACTAATGCTCAAGTCACAGTAGTCTGTCATTCATCATTTTTCAGATAACTTTTAAGGGAATAGCCCGATTTGGGAAAGCAAATTGTTCTTGATAAGAGTTGAATGCCTCACACATTGCTGATGGCAAACTAATTCTATTGGCTTGGCTCCAGTTAGGCGGTTTTATCATCTGAATCGCTTGATTTAACCCTATTTTGAGACTATCTAAGTCTAAGAATTTACAGATATTTTGTAATGTAGTTTCTGGCTGTAAGATTAACTGATTGTATGTAATTTCATAGAAACGAGAACCTAGATATTCACGCCATTTATCTATCTCACCTAAGGTAACTAGCCATTCATACGCTGCTTTTGAACAGTGGTTTTGGAGATGATGGACTTCATCAGGGAAGTATCCGGCAACTATTCCATCTCGCAACAAAGCGTTCCACTTAGAGTTTTTAACTCCCCACCACTGATTAAGTTGAGGTTTACCAAAAATTTTATAACTGTTGATTGAGGCAATACGTTCGATGGAAAAGGAAACATCTACCCCATCCCGCACAAGATGAATAAACTTAGCTTTGGGAGCTAAAGCGTTAAGATAGCCAATTCTCATAGCGTTTAATGGTGTTTTTTCAAGCATTACACCCTTGTTTTTATTGCTTTTATATCCCCTAATTAAATGATTGAAACGAATTTGTGCGGTCTCATTCCATGAATTAACATTTATTAACAAATCCGGCTCGATTTGAGAATAAAGATTGAGGGCATCAGTTTTTGGCTCAATTGCTGCCCAGAGATGGTAAGGTTCAAATAAATAAGAAATATTGTCGTGATGAGATAAAATAGAACCAAGTATAGTAGTACCGGAACGACCACAACCGATCAAAAAGACCAGTTGCCGAGAATCTGAGGTAGAGTTGTTATCTTTATAATGTCTGGTTTTTAATTCAGCACTATAATGAAGCCAACTATATTTTAAGGAGCGTAACAAAGGCTTGAGTGTATCAATCATACTGAGACCAATTTATAATCAATTTAAACAACAATGAATGTTTTATGGATTACTCCCTATTTGGGTGCTCATTATGGGGGACCGGGACAAGTCATTATTGAACTTGTACAAGCAATTAGCAAGTTTAATATATTTGTCGATGTGATTACAACGAATGCCAATGGTAAAGATAGATTAGATTATACTCTGAAATCATGGATTGTATACGAAAATTATCAAATTCAGTATTTCCCGTGTTGGTATAGCAATGACTTCATTATTAGCCCATCTTTACTTGGGTGGCTCATTAGCCATAGAATCAACTACGACATAATTCACACAAATACTATTTTTTGTCCTCTGATTTCTATAGCCCAATGGATATGTAGGATTTCCAATATTCCTTACATTACCACGCCCCATGGTATGCTAGAACCTTGGGCATTATCTCACAAAGCCTGGAAAAAAAAATATTACTACGCTTTATTTGAAAAACCAGCTCTCCAACAAGCTAGTGCTATCCAAGTGCTTGCCCGGGCTGAAGGTGAGACTATGAAGGATTTGGCGATTAAAATTCCTAGAGTTGTTATTTCCAATGGTATCCACCCGGCCAAATTAGCCAAATTAGCCAACCCTGATATTTTCTTCCATCAATTTCCGATAACCCGAAATAAAACCCTAATTTTATTTTTGGGTCGCCTTGATCCCAAAAAAGGACTAGATTTACTCGCTCCGGCTTTTGCTAAAGTTCATCGTCAGTTTCCGCAGACGCATTTAGTTATAGCCGGACCCGATAATATCGGCTTTTTGCCCACAGCTAAGCGCTATTTTACACAAGCAGGCTGTCTAGATGCTGTCACCTTTACAGGGATGCTCACCGGATCATTGAAATATGCTGCTCTAGCCGCCGCGACTCTATACGTTGCTCCGTCTTACTCCGAAGGCTTCAGTATGTCTGTCTTAGAAGGTATGGCATCAGGATTACCCTGTATAATTACCACAGGCTGCAATTTCCCAGAAGCGGCTGAGGCTAAAGCCGCTCATGTTGTGGCAATTGATACCGATGCTATTGCTGATGCTTTAATTAACTGCTTAAATCATCCTCAACAAGCCAAAGCTATGGGAAATCGCGCCCGTGAATTCATCTTTCAAAATTATACTTGGGAACAAGCGGCGAAAAAGCTGATCCGAGTTTACACTGCTATTATTGAAGGAAAACCAATGCCCGACGATTTAACCTATAACCAGTGAAGGGTGTTTATTGCTGTGATAAACGATATCGTTTTTTGGGTTGGGTCAGTGCTACCCTCATCCTACTGTTGATCGGTATCATTCCCCTGCGGCTAGCGATCGCACAATACCAATCCCCCTACCCTCAAGCTATTCTAACCTTAGGCGGTGGGCGCGATCGCGAACGGTTCACCGCCCAATTTGCCCAAACTCACCCCTCCCTAGACATCTGGGTTTCCAGTGGTTCACCCCCTGATATTACCTATACTATTTTCCAAAACGCTAATATTCCGATTCAGCGCGTTCATCTCGACTATCGCGCCGTCGATACCGTCACCAATTTTACCTCCCTAGTAGCTGACTTCAAACGCCACCAAATCCAACATATCTACCTAATCACCTCCGACTATCATATACCCAGAGCCAAAGCGATCGCGACTCTTATCCTCGGAAGCCAAAGCATCACCTTCACCCCCGTCTCCGTACCCTCCAACCAACCCCCTGAATCCTGGCTACGGATTCTTCGTGATAGCATTCGCGCCCTACTCTGGATTATGACAGGTCATACTGGCGCTAGACTTAAGCCACAATTGATTAGTTCTTTGTCATTTGTCCTTGGTTATCTCATTTATAAGAACCTCTGCGAACCTCTGCGTTAACCTCTGCGAACCTCTGCGTTAACCTCTGCGTTCTCTGCGTTAAATAAGCTTTAATTCAGTGGCATTTCTTAAGCGTTTGTCGTCAGTTCTTAAGTGTTTATGGCGAAGACAGCGCAACTACGAACCTCTGGTAATCGCCATCACGATAAAACGTAACACAAAAATTCCTGCCAAAACCCACACCGCGATCGCGACTTCCTGGGCTTTCCCCTGAAACCCTTTAATTAACGGGTATGTAATCAATCCAATCGCCAACCCTTCCGCAATCGAATAAGTCAACGGCATCATTAAAATCGTTAAAAACGAAGGAATTGACTCCGCCGGATCATCCCAATGAATCCCCCGCAAATTTCCCGCCATTAATACCCCCACAATCACCAACGCTGGCGTCGTGGCAAAAGCCGGAATTCCCGACAGTAACGGAATAAAAAATATCGAACCACTAAACAAAATCGCCACAACAACAGCCGTAAATCCCGTGCGCCCCCCTTCCGCAATCCCCGCAGCCGACTCAATATACGTCGTCACCGTCGAAGTTCCCAAAACCGCCCCTACCGTTGTCCCCACCGCATCCGCCATCAACGCCTGATTCGCCCGGGGCAATTCCCCCTGTTCATTAATATACCCCGCCTGCATCCCTACCCCAGTTAGCGTACCCACGGTTTGACACTCCCCGCCCTATAAGTGCGGGGATTCTTAGTTCCGCGACACACCTTACAATTATCTATCCTTGCGGCAATACTTAAACCAAACACCCGTAGAAAACTACCAAGTATTGAGCCTAATTTAGATAACTCCAGAG
>NZ_JAVKBY010000246.1:0-58393 GCF_040222985.1 Coleofasciculus sp. F4-SAH-05 | reverse complement strand
GACTGAATTTCATTTCAGAAATTCCCTTCGCTTTTACTTTGAGAGATTAATTCTCCTTGGGTGAACTACGCACCTCTCTATCCCATAGCGGTTAAACGCATTTGGGAATGCTTTTCCTCAAATATTCTAGGAACTTTGGTTCTAAAATTTATTTAGGCTTTTTAACCGTCTGCCATTAATCAACAAAGGAGTAAAATCCGGTTGATTTGAAGTTGCAGCCTATTTCTGCCCAAATCTATCGCTGCTATATTTCCCTTCGGGGTTAATAACTGTTTTTTTTCTTCATAAATTCTCTCAATTACACAACAATCGCACTTGGGGACAATTCATAGTCTTATCCGTTTCCTCTGTATATATTAGCCAACATGACGATATCTGACTATATTCTTATTGAAACTTTACAATACATAAGTAGTCGGACAAAATTAAAGAAACTCACAGGGCGGTTGAAACCGCAGCTACACAAACTTGCACCCGCCTGCGCGGGTTTCTATACCCCTTAAATTCTGTAGGCTGTATTAAGAACTTAGGTTTGGTTATCTGTGATTATTCAATATGGCACGACGGGCTAATTTGACATAAGTTTTGACGGTTTGATAACGCATCTCTAGATCATCTGCGATCGCGTTTAAGGATTCGCCCATTTCTCGTCGTGCTAAGATGGTTGCCCAGGTTTCGGCGATGTCTTGCGCCCGATTTCCCCCCTGGCGCTGGCGTTGGGCGAGAAACTGTTGGGTTAATTCGCTGATGCGTTCGGCTAATAGGGTTTCCATTGAGGGGAGGGCGGGGGTTTCTGGGGATAACCAGCCTAGGCGAGTTTGTCCTAAACCAAAGGGGGTTTTGTGTCCGGTGCCGCAGTAGGGGGCAAATTGGGTTAAGGTATGGAATAATTGGCTAAATTCTGGGTGTTGGCTGGCACCTGAGTCCAGTCCTAACGCGATCGCACCTGTGAATCCGGTGACGACTCCTTTCTTTCCGGCTGCGACTTTCATCGATTCTAAACGGTGACGCTGAATCACCACATTTTCGTCTACCCAGTCTAAAAAGGCGGTTTGATCAAAGGGTTGAAGAGAAAAATCATTCCAGCGCCGCAAATAGCTGTGGAATAGATTCCTGGGAACCGGTAAGGGGAAATGGTGTCCCTTGCGGCGAAAGCTGGTGGGGGTGAGGAAGCTGAGGGTTAGGGATGGGGATGGCGTGGGGATTGGGGTAGATAAGTTCGGATAAGTGGTTGGTGCTAAAGCAATGTGCCAACGGCTAATCTTGAGGACAGCACCGCGTAACTTAATCATATCTGGCAGGTGATGAACCCATTCGGCTAGCCATTGGGTTAGGGGTTGGTAAAGGGCGGTGATGTACCAACGGTAGGTTGTATCGGGTTTGAGTTTGAGGGTTTTTCCAGAGGTGAGGAAGTCTCCGTCTAAGTGGGAGAGGGTGAAGGGTTTCTCGGATTGACCATCATGGAGATAGGCGGAGAGTTGGGGGTTAGTTTGGCGGACTTGATCTAAGAACCAGGCGTGGAGTCCGACAGTGTATTGAGTATAGAGGGAGTCTGGGGCGTTGGCGGTTAATTCTAAGACGAGTCCGACTAATTCTGTATCCGGCGCCCAGGGATGGCGGGATGGAGGGGGTTGGGTTTGGCGGCGTTTGCGGGGTGCCATGATGGGATGAATGCCGGATTTTTAAGGGGTTGATCCTATATATATAGGGTAGACCTAGTTGTCTCAAACGTTACAAGTTTCCATCCCCTTTCGGGGAAGTGAGTTTGTCAAGATTATACGGACGATTCTGGAATGAGGGGTTACAAATGTTTCCATCCCCTTTCGGGGAAGTGAGTTTGTCAAGAACTTTACCAACCTGGCAACTGAAGATGTCCCTCTTGAAGTTTCCATCCCCTTTCGGGGAAGTGAGTTTGTCAAGGCGGAAAATAACATGTCTGATACCAACATAAACGAGTTTCCATCCCCTTTCGGGGAAGTGAGTTTGTCAAGTCTCGTGTATTGCCAGACCACTTCGGAGGTGTCTATAGTTTCCATCCCCTTTCGGGGAAGTGAGTTTGTCAAGACATTTTTATTCCGTCGTTAGCCAAAGGTCAAGTAATGTTTCCATCCCCTTTCGGGGAAGTGAGTTTGTCAAGGAGTTAGAAGTTGTTGATGGTGGTCAGGCAGTAATACGGGTTTCCATCCCCTTTCGGGGAAGTGAGTTTGTCAAGTAAATTCCTCGGTTGCTTTTTCGGCTTTCTCGTCAAAGCGTTTCCATCCCCTTTCGGGGAAGTGAGTTTGTCAAGCGTAGCTTTGGCTGGTCCCGCTTTGGCTGGTCCTATGGTTTCCATCCCCTTTCGGGGAAGTGAGTTTGTCAAGAGTTCGCTCAGGAAACCTTACAGAGAGCGGGTTTCAGACGCCAAATCTACACACCTTTTTTCAGTGTCAATTACTCAACGCTTATTGACAAAAATCTCCGGTTTTCATCGTCCAAAACCCTTACCTAGACCGCCATCGACACACCTCAACGGAAAAATGAGGCTTTCAGCGATCGCGTGACCTGTGTAGATAAGCTAATTTACCGTATTTCGCTATGCAATTTTCCAGGTTCTGTCGTTATTCGATAATAATACAAGCAAACCCCCTTAAATGCCAAACCCTTCCGGTCGTCGGAAAAGGGTCTTTCCTGGAAGCTGCTACATTAGCCTCGTACTCACAGAACAGCAAAAACCATGAACGCGATACAACTTCAACTGCTTCCCCATCAAACCCAAACCGGTTTACCCTATCAACACCTGCATTTCCAGATTGCCACAGAAGACGGTATTATTTCCCCCCCAGACATTAAAGGACTAAAACTACCAGAAGGAATACCCTTCAACCAAGGTATCGTCATTGAAGGAAAAGGTCCCATTTGGCTGTACAGTTACCTAGTTCACGAATGTCATCCCGCCGCCTGGGTGGGATGTTATGACCCCCGTTTAGGCGTTGTCGTCGTGGCGACTCACACCCACGATGTCTCGGTGGGTGAAGTATTTCCCGTGGAATTACCCGCCGCACTGTCTCGGTAATCCAGCCATCTCGCTAGGGGGATAATTCAGTTCGAGTTGATATAGCTTTCGGCAATGATTAGCAAAGACAATTCTTATCTTTGTCCCCCTTTTTGTCAGTAACAATAGTTACTAAATCACCCAACTTAGGAACCCTACACCTAGATGCTAGTGGGTTGGGAGTCACAGAGATGGGAATGGGCGAACTGATGTCCTGCTAGACTACGAAGAATGTTAATCGGCTGGCGTTGGGTTTCGTTCCTCAACCCAACCGACAAAGGTTACTATCTATTCCCTGTAGCATTTGGATAGAATAACTTAAACGCAGGCTGAATTATGACCCATTCTCTACACCCTCTAACCATTGGAATCGCTTGGTGTCTCGCTTGGGGCGAGGGGCGTGAACCGCAGTTTGATTTAAGTATCTTGCAGCAAATGCGAGAAGCGCTGCGTCAAGGGAAAGATGTTCCGGATACAGAAGCACTAAAGTGCTTACTACAAACGGTGCGGCAACTACAAGGGATTCCCAAAGACTATTTTCCTGATAAAATTACTGATCTTCAGGATAACTATGCCAATTTGTGGGAGCAAACCACCCGCATCGGTTTAGTCTACGGCGGTGCAACAAAGATTAAGCAATATGTGTTTGAATCAGCCAAACTCCCTGAAATTCGGGGTGCATCAGCATTACTGGATCGAATTAATTTAATTGATTTACCTGCGTTTTTCAAGTGTGAAGAATTGCCAGAAGACTTTCCCGAATGTTACCGAGCGAGACAATATTGCCAAAGGGTTAGGCGAGAATTACAACACCAAGATCAAAAACTGCAACAGTTATGGGAAGCACTTGTTCCTGAGTTAGTGATTTACTCAACCGGGGGTAACATTTTAGCCTTTTGCCCAACAGCGTTTGTCCCGGATTTAGTTAATTTAATTGAAAAACGCTATACAGAAGAAACCTTTACCGCTAATTCTTGTGCTGTAGGAGAAAGTTTCAGATTGCTGGAACTGCGATTTGGATTACTTGACCATCCGATTGAACAAACCAAATGGTTAGACTGGTATTTACAGGATAATAAACGGCAAACAAATCCGATTACAAGCGCCTACTTTGGTCAACTTAAAAACGGTCAACCCTGGAAATACTTATTTGAAAATCGCAAGAATTTTAACGAAATAACGGGGAAACTGGCGGCTTTATTTCAGCAGCGACGCAACGGTAATAACTTACCCGATAGCCAACGCCCCAGCCGTCGCTATCCGCCTATGTTTGAAACCCATCCTTATTTATTGCGGGATGACGTCGAACATCGCCTAGCTATTGCCCCTGGGAGTCGTATTCCGGATGAACCTTGGTTTTCTGATGCTTTAGCCCGTAAGCGTATTGTTGGACAACGAACGAAAGGAGAAGGGAGTCGCAGTCAGAAATGGTGGACAGAAAATTCGGATTGGAAATGGCAACTTGGTCAAGTTAAAACATTATGGAATTCAGGGTATCTGGAAAGCTGGGTGGTTAAATTTAGGCGTTTTATCGAAAAAAGTCACTATCGAGATCGCTATTATCAAGACATCTCAAAACAGAAAATTGGAGAAGCGCGATCGCTCACCGAAATTGGCAATGCTGGAAATGGTTTTGTTGGCTATATTTATGCTGATGGCAATAACATAGGAGGTTATATTCAGAAAGAACTCAAAACCCCCCAAGATTGTCGCCGATTTAGCCGAGATATCTTTACGGCTACAGAGGAATCGGTTTACCACGCCCTCGGACGACATCTTAAACCTCATCAATTAAACGGTTTAACCGGAGACAATCAACATCGGAATGGCGCGATTATTTATCCATTTGAAATCCTCACAATTGGTGGGGATGATGTCATGTTAATTGTACCAGCCGATAAAGCCCTGGCAATGGCTCAAACTATTGGCGAGGAGTTTGAGCGAATTCTTCTGGAAGGCGAAAAGATACAACCGAGAGAAGACTATCGAATTACTGATTCAGAAATAATCTCACGTTCTCAAGACTGTCACAGATACCAAGGGAAGATACCTGTCACCCCTTCACGATGTAAACTGAGTATGTCAACGGGGGTTCTCATTACGGCTGATCAAACGCCCATTTATTATGCAGAAAATCTAACAAGTCAATTACTTAAATCGGCAAAGAAGAAGGCAAAGCAGTTAAAAAAAGACTATGACTATCACGGCGGAACTGTTGACTTTATCACGCTGAAATCGGTAACCATGATTTCCTCAAATATTGAATCATTTCGCCAAGAGGCTTTAACTAAGCAGGAAAAAGGCAAACCAAAGTTGAAACTTTATGGCGCACCCTACACCTTACACGAACTCGGCGGCTTGATTGAAACTGGGGAGAAATTAAAGCAGTCAGAATTTCCGCGATCGCAACTTTATCAAATCCGCAGTTTATTAGAGCGAGGTAAGCAAACAGCTATGCTCAATTATCGCTATTTCCGCGTTCGCTTGAAACCGGAAAACCAAAAATTATTGGCGGATTATTTTGAAAAAGCCTGGTGTGATGCCAAGACTAATAATGGTAACTTAGCACCCTGGATGTCATTACTAGAAAAGGATGGTACGACTACTTATGAAACCATCTGGCGGGAATTAGTCGAACTTTATCCTTTTATTGTTGAAACCACTGAACAACCTAGCCAGACGGAGGCGCGATTACTATGATTTATCTGCAAGACTTATTATCAAATCCAGTCGAAACAATCTCCATAACGGCTGTTATTGATACTGCTTTATGCGTGGGTGCAGGAGGTTCTTCCGGTTCTCTCGCCGATAAGCCAATTGTGCGTACTGCGGACAACAAACTCCTAATTCCTGCATCTCAACTTAAAGGGCGTTTGCGTCATGAATGTGAGAAATTAGCACGGGGGTTAGGGTGGGCAATTTGTCAAGCCCCTAATCCTCAAACTATGTGTCCCCAGCGTGCAGATTTTCCCGACAATGAGGCGAGGCGTTTTCAACGAGACGAGGATTATCGAGTAGCAGGAGATAACCGATATCATTGTTTAATTTGTCAGATTTTTGGCAATCCCGCCTTACCGTCACGAGTCATTTTTGATGACTTAATTTGCCAAGAAGAACCCGATAATCTTCCCTCAGAAGTTCTCCGCCCAGGTGTGACGATTAATCGTCGTCGTCATACGGCTGAAGAGAAAAAACTCTATTTCCTAGAAACTTCACCCGCTAATATTCAGCTTAAGTTTACTGGAGATATTCATCTTCAGCCTAATTCTCCTGCTTCTACCAAAGCCTTAATTTTAGCTGGGTTACACCATATTAATGCTTTGGGGGGTTCTAAATCAGTAGGATTAGGATGGTTGAAGTGGGAACTTCCCCCAATTCAGGTAGATGAGTCAGTGTGGAATTATTTAGCCAAAGGAGGAGCAAATGAAGCGCATTCAACTGGAAATTAAAGCGTTATCTCCTTTAGCCATTGGGCGGAAAAAACCAGGGGGTTCAGTGAGTGAAGCGGGAGACTATATTCCTGGTTCGGTAATTCGGGGGGCGATTGCTTCCCAGATGATTCAACAGTCTAATCTGGAACATCCTGATTTAACAGCAACTAATAATGATTTTAAGGACTTATTTATCCGGGACAATGCGGCAATTTTCCGGAATGGATATCCCGCCCCCACAGATAGTAATGAAGAGATTAAGGTGTTACCTGCTACTGCCTTAAGTTCTAAGACTAATCCTGGATTTAAGCCGAAAGGTTACGGCGTTTTTGATACTCTAATTAATCGCTTCTGTGCTGAAAGCTATGGTTATCCTTATGATCCGATATGTCCCCAAGATGGTGGACGAGTTGAACCCTATAGTGGGTTTTACAGCAAAAAGAATGAGCAAAACTATCAAACTCATTCAGTATCTAAGCGTCTGCTAACTCGTGTGGGCATTAATCGGCGTCGGGCAACAGCAGAAGAACAAGTTTTATATAGCATTGAGGTTCTGAATGAAACTCAGAATCAGCAACCCGTTGTTTACCGCAGTTCGATTCTAGTTGAAGATGATAACCTAGCGGATCAACTGACTCAATTTATTAATCTCAACTCAAGAAATTTCCGCCTAGGTGGTGCCATGTCGCGAGGTTTGGGTAAAGTGGAAATTCAGGGAACGGTGAGTTCAGTTAAGCAAACCATAGACTCCCGTATTCATCGGTTTAATCATTCTATCCAGAACCGTTGGCGTGAGTGGGGAAATCTCTTTGGCAATCGTCCCTTAGAGAATCGGACTTACTTTACATTAGATTTGCAATCTGATGCGATTTTAACCGAAAACTGGCAACGGACTATGGTAATTTCTGGAGATATGCTAAAAGGGTTTGCTCAGTTAACGGATTACCCGGTTGAACTGCACGTTGCTTATAGCAGCTATGACTATGTTTCTGGCTGGAATTCGGCTTGGGGATTGATGAAAGATGTGGAGTTAATCACGAATAAAGGTAGCGTTTATTTATTTAGTACAATCAAAGAGAAGGAGAAAGATTGGATTGAGGCGTTAGAAATGTTAGAGTTGAAAGGAGTAGGCGATCGCACTTGTGAAGGGTTTGGTCAAGTGCAAGTGTGTAATGATTTTCATACTATAGTTTGGGAGGAGGCTGTATGAATTTACAAGAGCAAAAAGTTGAACTTAAAGTACAAAAAGGTATACGACAAGCCGAGGATGATTTAGTCCTCTGGATTCAAGAGGCGTTAGATACGACTAAGTATGGCAATTTAGAAGAGTCTCAATTTCGCAATTTAGTGCGTGTTGCTGATACAACGGATAGTGCCGAAGTGATTAAGAATTTTATCCGCTATCAAGTCGGTCGAGATAAAAAATGGGGGAGGGGTAAAGGTTCTCTAGCTGAGAGAATTATTCAAGATATTGATGGTAATATTAAAAAAAATGCCCAGAGTATTGCTGAATCCTCTCAAGGTGAGTTGAAGCAAGTTTGGTTAGAGTTGATTCGCCGTTATTTGGGCTATGGCTCTCGTCATCTAAAGTATTTAAAAGATGGTTAAGATTGATATTTTTAGGTTAAGGAAGGCTTTACTGAACAAATAATAAGCAGGTATACGGCTATCCTTATATAGGAATAATAACTATTCTGTGTGCATCAATAGAATCGGAGAGTTTGAGAGAAATGGTTAAAACAGTGATATGTTCTGTAGGTATTAGCGCTGCTAGAAAAATTCCAGAAGTTAGACCACGAGATTTAAGCAATTGGGTTAAACAGCAACCTAGTGTGAAAGATGCCGCTGAAAAAATATTTTTGACTTTCCGTGATATCCGTCCAGAGGGAGAAAGTTTAAAAAGTGAATTATCTGCTGAAATTCATTCTCTGGTGCGGATTGGTATCACGGATGGGGATAGAGTAATTCTGCTAGCTTCAAGTACAGAGGATGGGTATTGTTGTGCTATTGCGGTTGAAAAATATTTGCATCATTACTGGACTAATCTAGAGGTGCAAATAAAACAAGTTCAAGGCTTGCAAGTTTTAGATGCTGAACTATTCCGGACAAGGGGGGTTATTGAATTTGTCGGACATATTCTCAAGGAAATTGATAAATATGGGGCAAGTAATATTATACTGAATCCAACTGGAGGATATAAAGCATTGGTTCCTTACACCGTTTTAGTCGGAATGTTAAAAGGAGTTAAGTGTGACTACATTTTTGAGCAGTCCACAAAATTTTTAGAATTGCCGCCACTTCCGGTAGAATTCATCCGTTCATCATTTGAAACTCATAAAGGTTTATTTGAAAAAGTTGAAAACGATATAATTACTCAAGCCGAATGGGAAAGAAACATCTATTATGATGATGAAAGAGAAAGGTTAAAGTCGTTCTTTGAGTTTAGTGATGGACAAGTTATTCTGTCGGCTATCGGTTCATTATTCCTTAGTGAGATACGTAAACCTTCCGTCCGGGTTCCCTTTCTTTCTCAAAAAGCGATTAAAGATTGTTTTGAGAATATTAGACAACTGGATGACTGTGATCCATTTCGCTTTCTGTCACGAGTAGCGGCTTCTGAGGAGACTTTTAAGAAAAAAATACATCTTGATGCTGGAAATGGATTATTATGGCTCAAACCTGGGCGAACTACTGACCGCTATTTGGTCTCTGTGGAAGGTTGGCGTCTGTTGGTGTGGAGAGCAATCCGTGAGGATCAAGAAGGTGCAAAATATGCTAGTAAAATCACAGTCAATCCTGAGACTGAACGACGTTCCTATTCTCCTTTCATGCGTATGGATTTCGTAGATTAAGTAGTGGATTAAGTAGGGTGGGCATTGCCCACCAAGCTTATTAAGTGTAAGCCAAAAATTAAGCAAAATCAAGATAGTTTGTCTGTGCTTAGTTCTTTGGGAGATTTGCGGTTATCGGTTCAAGATGTGTTTAGCTGGTTGAGTTTGAGTTAGTCAGGGTTTTAGTTTTCACGGAATGTGGCGCAACGATTGTGTAGGGGCGGGTTTCACTACTATCTTTTCGGTTGCATCCGGATGTGACTAAACCCGCCCCGACGCAGGTTTTTAGATTTCCTGTGAAAAGTTAAAGTTAGGGTTGGTGGTGGGGAGGCGAAGGTTTAGGGCGAAGACAGCGTAAATACGAACTTGGAGATAATCTTATGTTTGATTGTTTTAAGAATCGTTTGGAAATTAGGGGGATATTGACGACGGTAACAGCACTACGAATTAGTGCAGGGCGTTCCACGGAACCAATTGGTTCGGATTTACCGGTGATTAAAGATGCGTTGGGTAAACCGTTGATACCGGGCGCTAGTTTTAAGGGGGCGTTGCGATCGCGCTTGGAAAGCTTCCTCCGTGGTATCCTGGGCGGGGAGCGGACTTTGGTCGCTAATCCGGCGGTAGAGGAGGAGTGGTCAATTACGGCTCAGGAAATGAAGCAATTTAAAGAGCAATATCCTACGGATACGGCGCTAACTGAGGCTATTTTAAATCAGACTGATTTAATTTCTCATCTATTTGGTTCACCTTGGCTGGCGAGTAAGTTTCAAGTTCGAGATTTGATGGTTATCTCAGAGTATTGGTTTGGTCAATATCAAGAACGGGATGGGGTGGCGATTGATAGGGATACGGAAACGGCGGCTGATGGGAAATTGTATGATTTCCAAGTGGTTCCAGCGGGAACTCCTTTTGCGTTTAAGGCGGTGGTGGAAAATGCTGAGGATTGGGAGTTGGGATTATTAATGATTGGGTTACATCAGTTTGAGACGGAACAAATTCCACTGGGGGGAGGGCGTTCGCGGGGTTTGGGTGTGGTTAAATTGGAGGTTGAGCGGATGGATTGGTTTGATGCTAGGGATGAAAGTAATCGGGATGAGGTTGATGCGGATAAGTTGCTGAATTATCTTAAGAAAATGGTTAATAATGAGGGTTCAGCTTATGAGGATGGTAAAGTGTATAAAGACCAGTGGGTACAATATTTGATTGGTTATTTGGAAAATCGGGAAAATCAGAATGCTGAGGTGAATACGAGGTGATGTATTGTAGGGGCGGGTTTAGGGACTTAATCTTGTTTGTCACCAACACCTGAACAACAAAACCCGCCCTTATTCACAGGAAAGCAGATACCCTATCCTAGGGGCGGGTTTAGGGATTGAATTTGGCTGGTTATCGATAATTGAACAACAAAACCCGCTTTTGTTCAACGGTGCGTTAGCGGAGCGTAACGCACCCTACGTAAGAATTACAATTGGGGTGGGTGATGTGGTGTTCTCAGACAATGTTAGATTATGCACAAACGATTGGTTAATCAATGTACGATTGATTTTAGTTTAATTCCCTGTGGACCGATTCTGATTAAGTCAGGGCGGGAAGGTGCTGATCCGACGAAGCCGGATATGGAATTTGTGGAAACGTATCATGGGGGAGGGCGTTCAGTTTATTTACCGGGAAGTTCTCTAAAAGGGGCAATTCGCGCTCATGCTGAACGAATTGTCAGAACGGTGGGACGGGATCATCGTAATCCTAATAATCTGAATAGTCTCTGGGCAAATGATACGTTAAATGATAAATACGACTATCTAAAAGATAAGTCAGCTTCTGATATCTATAAGTTATCCTCGTTTACGGATCAGATGTTTGGTAATACGTCAATTGCGAGTCGGATTAGAATTGAGGATGCTTATCCGGTTGACTCTCAATCGGTGAAATTGGAAGAACGGAATGGTGTGGCGATTGACCGCGTGTTTGGTTCGGTGGCGGTGGGACCATTTAATTATCAAGTTTGTACGGCTGGAGAGTTTCGTACTAAACTCCATCTTAAAAACTTCTCGTTAGCCCAATTGGGATTAATTGGTTTAGTGTTGCGCGATTTGGATGAGGGATGGTTTGGCTTGGGGTTTGCGAAGTCTCGCGGCTTGGGAATTGTGGAAGTAAAATTAAACCAGGCGGTTGTTCAATATCCGGGTTGTGTTATTGAAAATCAACGGATTTGTAGTCTGGGAGGTGGCGATGAATGGCAAGATAATCAACTTTTGGGGGCTGGTATGTTTTTGGCGGAAGCGGAACGAGAACGGTATGGTTTTCCAGCTAATGATATGCAAGATACTCCTGTGCGGGCGGAATCAATGGCGCTGGGGTTTGGGGTAGAGTTAAAATGGCAAGGAAAGGAACAAGTTGAGGATTTATTTATGCGGGCGGTTCGGGCTTGGCGTCAGAGAGTAGAAGCAGATTTTTCAGGGTATGTGGCGTAACGTGAGGATTGTGTAGGGGCGGGTTTCACTACTATCTTTTGGGTTGCAACTATAAGGAATTAAACCCGCCCCGATTCAGGTTTTTAGACTTCCGGGAAAAAGTCACAGTAGAAGCAGGTGCAGCATGAGTCCTTTTGTTGGTGTTTATCAAGAGTTACTCACGGAAACAGAGTTAAGAGAATTAGTGCAACAGCAAGCTACAGCGCCGAGTTATTATTTTCTGCGCTGGAGTCATCAAGTGAGTGGAATTGTGGAAAAATTACCGGATAATTTTCCCTCTCCTGAAGGACAGATGTTTAATTGCGATCGCGAATTGCGCTGGAAACGCCAAAATAACCGTTATAGCGTACTTGTGTTATCGAATACGGGTGAGGTTCTGGGCTTTAAATCGATTATTGATGATACAGAATATCCCAGAGAATCTGAGAATAAATCCTATTGGAAAACTGAACAACGCCCAGCTTATGGGTATCCTACCAATGAACCCCGATTTCCGCGATCGCGAATTTATTCTCAAAGTCTGGATGTGAGAAATACTTCCCCCAATCAGCCGAAACTAGCCCAGCGTTATTTTATCGCTAAACCTACTGCAATGGTGCATTTTGTTGCCTTAACTGTGGATATGCCAAAATGAGTTATGATAAACCCCTTCCCCGCCCTCAACCATCCCAAATTACTGCCCCAAAACCCTATCATCTCATCCCTTTACCGAAAGAAAAGCCGCAATTACAACATCCTAAAGGACACGATCAATATTATCGCGATCGCGAAGCGTGTTCCGAAGGAACGTATCGCGTCCATGGAAGGTTACATTTAAGATTAACCGTTCAAACCGGATTACACGTTTCTACGGGAGTTGTCGCCCTGGGAACGGATGTGGGAGAAAAGGCGATTCCCTTGATTAAAACCATGATTCAGGGAAATCAGGGACAGTTAATGATTCCCGGTAGTTCGCTTAAAGGTGTGGTACGTTCCACCTATGAAGCGATTACCCGTAGCTGCTTGTGTAAAACGAAGGCAAAACCGAATCAAATCCCCCCAGGCTATCAGGAATGTCGTGATAAAACCCAACTTTGTCCCGCTTGTCGGGTATTTGGGGCGCTGAATTGGCAAGGGTTAATTCAGTTTAGGGATGCTGAGTGTGAATCAACTGAATTTCGTCGTGGATTTATGCCATCTCTCTATCGTCCTCATCCTCATGAATACCCAGGTTATTTTAACCAGGGAAAGGTCGCTGGGCGCAAGTTTTATTATCACACAATTCGGGCTGTAGATAAAGGGCAACACCAGGGAATATCAGTACAACAAGCGGCGAAAACCGTTGTATTTAGCACATCATTACCCTATCGAAACTTAACCAAAGGGGAACTGGGAACCCTACTGATTGTACTCGGACAAGATACACAACACGCGATTGCACTTAAAGTGGGTGGCGGTAAACCGATTGGAATGGGGACAATGACGGTTGAGGTAACGAGTGTAGAATCTGTCGATAATATACGCGATCGCTATTTATCCTACCAAACCCAATCCCAACCTCTCACCGGAAAACCATTGCAACAGTTGATACAACAGGCGATTCAGGCGGCGCATCGAGAATTGGTGCAATCCCAGCCATTGCAGGAATTAGTCAAGGTGTTGGGATATCCTACTGAGAGAGAACCGCCGGAAGGAATGTATTAGCACAATTGTAGAGACGTTGCATGCAACGTCTCTACAACCTGGAAGAACCAAGGATAAAATCTCTATGGTAATAACAGAAGAATTAACCGAACTTCAATGGCAAATTGTCCACGCGATCGCACAAACTCTAGTCAAAGCAGATACAGACGCCAATGAACTAGGAAAAGCGATCGCCTATCTTCGCAATTACGCCAACCAAGACGGAACTAAATTGTTTGATTATCTCAAAACCTTGGTCAGGAATGGCAGACAAATTGGACATAGTAAGCGAACGTCTGACTATTACCAAGCCATTGACAATGCTTGTAATCAATACTTAAAAGCCTATCAAGATAATCCCCCAGTGATGCTACATATTTTAGGCTGGTCTTATCGGCTAATGCGTTATTACCAAAACGCTGAACCCGTAGGCGAAATTAGCGCCCCCGTTGTCGAGTCAGCGCGTCAAGCTGAAATTGCTGAGGTGGTTAGCACTCATAACTTTAAAGTGGGTCAAATCTTGGACGCGACGGTTACAGGTGTTAAAGGAAATAAGGTAACATATACGATTCTGGGAACGATTAAATTAACGGAAAAAGAGCCAAAAAAAGCGAAATTGCTTTCTGAAGGGCAAACGGTTAAGGTTGAGGTTGTCGCTCTCAAGGAGGATGGAAGTCTCAAAAAGGTTAAATGCGTTGGTTGAAATAACTTTGTTGGTGGTCATTGAGATTGGTCTGAGATTATGATAGAGGGTAAGCTCATGGTCAAAACCATGAGGTGGTAAAAATTGATACATATTCGGGAGGAAAGATGTCTGAATAAGCACTCAAAACCGACTCAACTGTTGCAAGCAACTTCTAGCTGGCGTATTTAACAATAGGTAACGAACAATGCAAAAAGACTCGAAGTCATTGGTGGCTGACCCTGTAGCAGGTTTAGCCGAATTAGATTTATCTGCACACCCATCACCGGATGGTCATGACTTTACGCTCCAAGATGACGTACCGGACAATAATCTACACCCGTTGGTTTTGACGGATAAGTTCAAAGAAAACCTGAAACACTCGAAGCAGACGCAAAACCACGCAAATTTCCAACCTAAAAAATCCTTTTGTTCTTGGAAGCATTTGCGGAAACTTCAGATACTGGCGGCAATTTTCTCAGCGCTCATCGTTGGCGCTAATAACGTTGTCCAACTTTGGCAGAACTTGGATATGAGTAACCGCCTTGGCTTGTTGGTCAACAATTTCGATGTGGAGCAAGTTAAGCCGGAGTCTGACAAAAACGACTAGACATATCTGGATGATATCAGGGTAAGCATCCTACCTCACTGGGGAGAGTCGCTGACATGCTACCACTCTCCCCGAATTCATACTGCTGTTTTGAGTTGATACCAACTTGACTTTTCGACCCAGTACGGTTATGTTTGATTTGGCTAGAGGAGTTAAGTTTCCGCAAGCGGTAATCGCTTGATAAACTTACCCCGCAAGGGGATGGAAACACGCCTCTAGAAGTTGACTCAACTGTTGAGTCGTCTTTCACCTCTTCCCCGCAAGGGGACGTCTTACAGTTCTACCCGTCTAATTGTTGGTGGGTTACGGCGGAAATATTACATTAAAGGGTGATTTTCCTCATGAAATATCTACCTAACCCACCCTACTGGACTGACACAGCTAAAATTGTGGAATAGATTTTACTGTTAAAATGGGCGCCTGCTGTTGAAATTGGGCGCACGTCGGTGAAGTAAAGTAACTTAAGAAACTCCCAGATAAGCCCTTAGAGCATTAAGATACTTTTTCTTTAAGTTTCTAGCATTTAGACTCTCTCTTTGAACACGTCTTAAAATCTGAGGCTCAAGCGTATCATAGGGAATGTCAGAATTTGGCACGATGAGTTTTTCCAGTTGCTCGGCGGTGTAAGACCTCGCAAATTTATAGGCAAGAAATGATTTTCGATTAATAAATCCAGGCATTCTTGCCGCTGGTTTTAAGATACAAGTTCCATCATTATCACTACTGCCTTCATACCAAGTTGATATATTTATAAACAAAAATTCATCGGAAGAAAGGGGAGCGATCGCAATATACCAATGATTTTTTTGACCCCCCGTGTCCAAAAGGAAAATATCACCCAAATTAATTGATAAATCAGCCATTTAGAACCCCATCTAAATAGCGTTCTCGATCAGCAATTTCTTTTATACGCTGAATTTCGTCATCAGTTTTTTTTAGATACTGAAGTAGATCCACAACTTTAATATCAACAACTTTTTGACCTTTTTCCTGTGGATTTATCCATTCTGGAAGTGAGTGAGTCCACTCAGCCACATCAAAAGCATTGAGATGACCAAATTCTTGATAAACTGCCTCCATAATTTCTTCTTCAGCCAGAGAAAGCTCATCATCACCGGGGTCAGCAATTAAAGTCACAAATACTTTTTTATTAGGCTCATGGGGGGCGGGAACTGTGGCGATGTATTCTGACCAATATTCAGAACTGGTAAAACCGCCATTTGGCTTCACATAGTCATAAATACGGGTCAACACGGGTCCATACTTCATCGAAACAAAACTATCACCTGTAATAGGATAGCCACTATATTGTAGAGATCGGCGATCACTGATGTAGAGCATTTTGAGCAGCCCCAAATAACTCATCGAAGGCTGACCATGAAGCTTGATCAGGAAAGCCGCCGCCTGAGTGGTTTTTATGTCATTAAAGCTAAAAACAATATCCCCAGACATCGAAATTACTCTAGTAGAGTACATTTTTATTATAAGTTATGACAAGCTACCCTAAACGCGGCTCCACCGTCAATCCTGGAAAATTACCCAGATGCGATCGCGCTACCCGAAATCCTCAACTAAAACCCCTTCATCACCTGACGGAACGCCTGTCTTCCCACTCACTAGGGGGAGCGCACTGACAACCGTATCCCGCCAAGGGAGCTAAGTTGTTTGGCTTAAGGGCAAGTTTCCTGTATGATTGAATATCAGCAGCAGAACCTCGACTTACGAAAATCCTCGCTAAAATCCTCGTGCAGCCGATGTTTCAGATGGTGGAGTTTCCACCAACTAAATCCCCGCAAGGGGACTGAAACTATAGGAAATAATACTACTGGGCGGGTTTTGCCACAAAAGTTATCGGTAACACCGCGATCAAAGTCCCTAAACCCCCCCCTACACCCCGGATTTGGGTGAAATAATTACCCTTCTAGCTTTCCATCTCATCTACCAATTTGGGAACTCCAGCCGTTAACACCTCATTCCCCGACTCAGTAACCAAAACATCATCCTCAATCCTGACACCAATCCCGCGCCAACGTTCAGGAATCTCAGGTTGACCTTCTACTGGTTTAATATCTAAGCCAATATACAATCCCGGTTCCACTGTCACCACTTGACCCGGTTCAAAGGTTTGCCAGGATTCTTCCCCATTCTTATATACCCCAGAATCATGAACATCTAACCCTAACCAATGTCCAGTCCGATGCATATAAAAAGGTTTATATTTCTCCTCCTTAATAATTTCCTCAATATCTCCCGCCAGTAAACCCAAATCCATTAATCCTTCCACCAATACGCGCACGGCGGTATCGTGAAATAGATTATAGGGCTTTCCCGGTTGCACTTGTGCGATCGCGTCTTGCTGCGCCTTCAACACCAACTCATAAATAATCCGTTGGTTCTCGCTAAATTTGCCCCCAATGGGAAAGGTGCGGGTAATATCGGCATTGTAATACTGATAGGCACAGCCGGCATCAATTAACAGCAAATCCCCAGCTTCCATCTGGCGCGTATTTTCCACATAATGCAGAATACAACTATTCACCCCCGACGCCACAATCGACGGATAGGCTGGACCTAACGCCCCCCGTTGGCGAAACATATATTCGATTTCCGCCTGAATTTGGTACTCATAACATCCCGCTTGGGCAAATTTGCGGGCATGATTATGAGCATCTACGGAAATCGCTACGGCTTGGCGCATCATCTGCAACTCAGTGGGACTCTTCACCAAGCGCATCTTCTGAAGCAGTGGATTCGTGGACTCAATCGCCATCGGACCCGTTCCCCGCTTAGGATAGGTCCGCATCAACCTTTGCCAATGGGTGAGAACGGTTTGATTAAACTCGCGATCGCGCCCTAACTGATAATAAATCCGATCTGCCTTCTCTAAATACTGAGGTAACTTCTCATCCAGTTCCGTAATCGGATACGCCTCATCTGCACCGTAGCGTTCTTTCGCCCCATCAACCCCCGTCCGATACCCTGTCCAAACCTCCTTCTCTGGATCTTTAGGTTGGACAAACAGGACAAAGCGGTGTTCAGGATGGTGCGGCGCTAACACCGCCACGGCTTCAGCTTCATTAAACCCCGTCAGATAAAAGAAATCACTATCCTGACGAAAATTATATTCCACATCATTATGCATCACCGCAACCGGGGCGCTGCGGAAGACAGCCGTCCCCTTACCAATCTGACTCATCAACTGTTCGCGGCGTTGGCGATACTCGGTTTGTGAAATCATCATTATGTTTCGCTAGCTTTTGGGTAGACAATTAACCCCAGAACTGATATTTATGGTTAGAGTTTTATTATCCTTACTCTAGTCAATTCCGGCAATGCACCAGAGAACCGCAGGAATTTGACGAGCGTTTTAGGGGCATTTACTGAAATTTACCGTTCATCGTTCCGGGTTGATTGGTCATTACCATGAACCCCGTCACTTGGTTTTTACCCAGGAGTACGTCCTCTCTTGCCAACCCAGAACAGGTGAAAGGAGAACTCAATCCAGCGTAATACATGGTATTACCTAAACGCAACCATTTTTGAGGTAATTATGGCACAATTTCCCCTGCAAGACGCACATCAGATCACCCATCCCCTCGTCCAAGATACCTACGCCGAAATTAGTGCCGAATTGGGATTTGGTATGATACCCAATTTATTCAAATCCATGGCGATTCGTCCCGAATTGCCGCAGTCAATGAAATTTCTAATTCCATTAACCGCTCCTTAAATCTAGAAGAAATACTACAAATTCTCAGTAAACAAGCGAAGTGGTTATTGGATTTTCAGCATTGCAGTGTCTGTCTCAAAAACGACGATAGTGACTCAAAATTAGATCGGGGCGGGTTTAGTTACATCTGGGTTAGGTTAGAAACGATAGTAGTAAAACCCGCCCCTACACATTCAAAATTCAGACGTAGCATGCTACGTCTCTACATCAATTAATGTCGGTGATTATTACTGTAATGAAATCTTGCCCCCGCCCACTGGAGTTTTTCCCGTAAAGTTTTATAGTAGGAATTATTTTCGCGGAGAACAATAAACTTAGCATAGCAATCTGCCTTACGCACATCCACCCGTTGTCCGGGCCAAATCGGGGTTGCCATTACCCCATCCATCCACAGCTTGGTGTTGAGTTCATAATCGCCGAGGGGCCAAATGCTGACGATGGAACCCGCAGGTAAGACTAAGGGGCGACTAGATAGACTTAAGGGGCAAATCGGCGTCACCGCGATCGCTTCCATACCATCATGGAGAATTGGACCATTGGCAGATAAGGTATAGCAGGTGGAACCGGTTGGTGTGGAGACAATCAATCCATCCCCTTGATACTGATCGACGACTTCTCCGTCAATTTCCATTTCCAGAATCGAGGTAATCATGCGATCGGCTGAGGCGGGTTTGACGCACATTTCATTCAGCGCCAAATAGCGATCGCTGATCGGTTCGAGATTGGTATCTGTCGCCAAGTTATCCTGGCGGGAATCCCCTTCAAACAAATAGGCTTCGATCATCATGCGTCGCTGCACAGCATAGCGATCTTCGCTAATCCGATCCCATATCCGTTCGGTATCTTTGAACGCTTCAAAGGGTTCGGTCAGAAATCCCAGATGTCCGCCAATATTAATCGCCAAAATCGGGATACCGTCAGGGGCGAGGTGTCGTGCGGCGGCTAAGGCGGCGCCATCTCCTCCCAGCACCACCGCCAGATCAATGTTGTGCATCACGGATGCCAAAAACACAGGATAGGGATTATCCTTAGCACTACTTGGTCCAATCAGGACATGACAACCGCGTTGTTCCAATTGCCGAGCGCATTTTTCCGCCCAAGCTTGACCTTGGGAGTCTCTGGCTTTGTGGGCGATAATCACTTGTTTTAGCTGCACGGTAACCTCGTTACTGACGTTTGAGAGATGTCCTCGATGGGAAAGCGATCGGCTATCGGTCTCAATTATCGATACCTTGTCGTCTGCTGATCAGAACCGGGGAATCGAAATAACTTTAATTAGCGTAGCGCAGCAACACGAGAAACCCAATTCAGTAATCGATCCAATTGTAAACTCCCTGAACAATGTAACACAGAATACTAAAATTTTTGCTCGATAACTTATGACTTCTAAACAACTATCCCAACCGTTCTAACAATTGCTCACGAGAAAGGGTAATCAGCAGGGAAGTTAACTCTTGAGGAGGTAACTGTAACATCGGCGCGATCGCACTCGACAATTCCTGATCCAGTTCACTTAAATTTTCGCTTTCGTTGACAGTGATACGCCAGTTCGCCAGAATCTCCAGAATAGTCTGTCGAAATGGGTTTTATTGTGGGATAGGATTAAGAAAACGTCGATGTAAGCAAGTAGACATAATTAAACGTCAAACACTTGGGAGATTAAATAAAATGATTATGCAAGCTGAAGACAAAAAGATTTATACTCTTGAAGACTACTTGGAGTTTGAAGTTAACTCAGAAAACCGACATGAATTCATTAATGGCGAAATTGTCCTGATGACTGGCGGAACCCCTAATCATAATCAAATTGCTGGCAACTTTTACGCGGCACTGAATTTTGCACTCAAGCGTCAACCTTATCGAGTATTTGTCACCGATCAACGCCTCTGGATTCCTCGAAAACGCCTCTACACCTATCCTGATATCATGGTCGTTCAGGGTGAATTGCAATTTCAAGAAGGACGGCGAGACACGATTACTAATCCTTTGATTATTGCTGAAGTGTTGTCAGAATCCACCCGAAGCTATGACAAAGATGCAAAATTTGCCGCCTATCGAACGATTCCCAGCTTTCAGGAATATCTCTTAATTGACCAATACACGATGCACATTGAGTACTATTTAAAAACTGAGCGAAAACGCTGGATATTTTATGAGTATGATGATGCCGATGAAATCGTTTCTCTCAACTCTTTCTCATTCCAAATAACCCTGGCAGATATTTATGACAAAGTAGAGACGTAGCATGCTACGTCTCTACAGGGTAATGTGATGTCCGGCAAATCACTCATAATAAATAAAGGATGAAACCCTAGATATCAGATTCATGACCACTAATCCCGATAACCAACCCACAACTACCGAACAAACACCGCCGACTCCCTTGCGCTGCTTAATTTCAGCCTTGATATCCGGTTCTCTGGCGATCGCGGGATACTGGCTGACAACCGCTATTGCCCAATCCTTAGCGAATAAGCCTCTACCCTCTGGGAATGTGACGGCGATTAATATTGCGATCGCGGTTCGTACTTTAGTTGTGGGAATCAGTACTCTCGCCACGGCTGTCTTTAGTCTTGTGGCTGTTGGCTTGGTGGCTTTAGCCATCCAATTGACAGTGCAACGCTTCACCCAAGGGACAAAATGATTGCTTACTTAAGACTTACGCACAGTCTCTATCTGTAGGGTGTGTTAGCGCAGCGTAACGCACCATTCCCGCTAATCCAGCAATTGTAGAGACGTTGCATGCAACGTCTCTACAGATGTGATGATGTACCACTAACGTTCAGGTAACAGCCCCTTTTGCGCCAACCACTCCCGATTGTAAAGCCGCGATTGATAACGCGAACCGCTATCACAAAGCACCGTAACAATTGTATGTCCGGGTCCCATTTCTTTGGCTAAAGCTACGGCTGCACCGACATTAATTCCCACAGAACCACCCATGAATAAACCATCTTTTTCCAGCAGTTGGTAAATCACCCGCACCGCTTCTTTGTCATCAATTTGAATCGCATCATCAATGGGAACGCCTTGCATATTGGCAGTAATTCGGCTGTTCCCAATCCCTTCAGTAATAGAATTCCCTTCTGTGTTAATTTCGCCCGTCTTCACGTAACTGTACAACCCACTCCCCATCGGGTCAGCCACAATCGATTTAATCTGGGGATTCTTTTCTTTCAGAAACATAGACACCCCAGCGAATGTTCCCCCTGTCCCTGTCGCCGCCACCCAAGCATCCACTTTACCATCAGTTTGTTGCCAAATTTCGGGTCCCGTGGTTTCGTAATGTGCCTGTCGATTGGCTAAATTATCAAACTGATTTGCCCAAATTGCATTCTCCATCTCTTCGGCAGTTCGTCCCGATAGCTTAACGTAATTATTGGGGTTTTTATACGGCACAGCCGGAACCGGACGCACTTCGGCACCTAGCGTCCTTAATGCATCCATTTTCTCTTGGGATTGAGTTTCGGGAATGATAATTAGGCACTTATATCCCTTCGCGTTGCAAATATGCGCTAAACCAATACCCGTATTACCAGCCGTTCCCTCAACAACTGTACCACCAGGCTTGAGTAACCCTTTATCTTCAGCATCTTGAATAATATAGAGGGCGGCGCGGTCTTTGACAGAACCGCCAGGATTAAGAAACTCAGCTTTTCCCAGGATTTCACAGCCTGTTTCTGCGCTGAAGCTATTTAATCGAATCAGAGGTGTATTCCCTACTGTGCCGACAAAGCCGTCTTTAATATCCATTTGCTTTACAAGGTTGCTGCTTTATTGTCCTTTTTCTGTACCTCCCCTGTTCCCAGAGAAGGGCGGGTTTAGTCAAGTTATTAGTTTGTGCCAAAACCTTATCGGTAAAACCCGCCCCTACAGGAGGAACTCCCCCTGCTTCCAGACGTAGCCTGCTACGTCTCTACACCGCTTCCCCTGCTCCCCCTGCTTCCCCTGCTCCCCCTGCTTCCCCTACTTTTTAACTATGGAGTGAGGGCTGCGCCACGCCACTACCTTAACCGTTACTTGTTGGGTTGAGGGGTCATCCGCAGGTAAGGCTTGACTTCGGTGTAACCTTTGGGGAATTTTTCTTTTAAAACCTCTGGGTCTTTCAGAGAGGGGACAATTACGCACTCATCCCCATCTTTCCAATTCACAGGAGTGGCAACCTGATGGTGATCCGTAAGCTGTAGGGAGTCAATCACCCGCAAGATTTCGTCAAAGTTGCGACCGGTGCTGGGAGGATAGGTGATGGTCAGGCGCAGTTTTTTCTGGGGGTCAATGACAAAGACGGTGCGTACCGTAACACTAGCATTGGCGTTGGGATGAATCATGTCGTACAGATCAGACACCTTTTTATCCGCATCTGCCAAAACCGGGTAGTTGACGGTCGTATTCTGGGTTTCGTTGATGTCTTGAATCCAACCCTGATGAGACTCCGCATCGTCAACACTCAAGGCGATGACTTTAGCATTGCGCTTGTCGAATTCGGGTTTGAGCTTGGCAACCTCGCCTAACTCTGTGGTGCAAACGGGTGTATAGTCAGCTGGGTGGGAGAATAACACGACCCAGCTATCCCCTGCCCAGTCATAGAAGTTGATTTCGCCTTCACTAGAGGATTGCGTGAAGTTGGGAACAGTGTCGCCTAATCGCAGAGCCATAGCTAATTTCCTGATTCTTTCGTCAACAGAGACAATTTTTAATCTTCCCACAAAACCCCGGTTTTCCGGTAGACTTTTAGAACTATTTAGCATTTTTCATGAGAGGATAGAAAACAAATACAGATTTTAAGTAGGGCGAGTTCCGTCCGATGTTA
This sequence comes from Coleofasciculus sp. F4-SAH-05, assembly GCF_040222985.1. Lineage (NCBI taxonomy): Bacteria > Bacillati > Cyanobacteriota > Cyanophyceae > Coleofasciculales > Coleofasciculaceae > Coleofasciculus > Coleofasciculus sp. F4-SAH-05. The sequence continues at coordinate 35,135 of NZ_JAVKBY010000246.1, read as the reverse complement.
AGCCTGTGGACTGGTTGAGTGCCGACACCGCCAGAGTGAAACAGGAAGCAATCCGGATGATGTCGAAGAAGATCCAATATTGTCTAGCTTTGTCCAAGTGTTGTAGAACGGCAGTTCTGTCTTGGTCTTCAATGTGTCTGAGTAAGGAGGAGAGTTAATGAAACGATTGGTTCGTGTGTTAGTGGTATGGGGACTGTTAGTGAGCTGCTTAGGATGGTTGGGATTCTGCCAAAGCGCGATCGCAGCACCAATGTCCTGGACTCCGGGCGTGTCTTTGAGTAACGCGATCCAGAATGGGTCCCCGATGTTACTGGCTGAGACGACTCTACGCAATCCAGCCGATGCCAAGCTGGAAACAGAGTATGGTCAAAAGCTGGATTTGAACAATACTCATATCCGAGCGTTTCGTAAGTATCGGGGGATGTTCCCGACGTTAGCATCATTGATCATTCAGAATGCTCCCTACGACGATGTAGAGGAAGTGCTGGAGATTCCCGGATTGACTGATCGGCAAAAGCAGGTGCTAAAAGACAATCTGGATGCATTCACTGTGACCGATACAGCGGACGTTTACAACGAAGGTGACGACCGCTACAATCCCGGCGTCTACTAAACTCGGATAATCCAGGAAATTCCTAGTTCAACCCACTCCTGTTGGGGGTGGGTTATTTTTTACACAAGGATCAAGGCAGATGACAGAGGGTAGAGGGATGAAAACCTGTCCGGTGTAGAGACGCGCCATGGCGCGTCTCTACATTGCCCTTGGGGAGGTGAAGATTCCCATGTCTCCTCAAATATTTGACTATATTTGGACTAACTATGATTTCTGTTCCTGACAATTCTCAATCGCCACTCCATCAGCCAACCCAGTTTGATGTCGTCGTTGTAGGTGCTGGCGCGGCTGGACTTTATGCCGCCCTCTGTCTACCCGATCGCTTAAATGTTGCACTGATAACCAAAGATACTCTATCCATCGGTGCTAGTGACTGGGCGCAGGGCGGTATTGCGGCGGCTATTGCCCCCGGAGATTCCCCAGTGTTGCATGTTGAGGATACACTTCGGGCAGGGGCGGGTCTTTGTGATGCTGATGCTGTGACGTTTCTGGCTCAACAAGCGCCCGATCGCATTCGCTCGTTAGTGGAGATGGGGGTGACGTTTGATCGACGGGGGGAGCAGTTAGCGTTAACCTTAGAAGCGGCTCATTCTCGTCCCCGGGTTCTCCATGCGGCAGATACCACAGGGCGGGCGGTAGTGAGTACGCTTACTGCCTTAGTCTTGCGCCAATCTAATATTACAGTGATTCAGCAGGCATTTGCTTTATCTGTCTGGCTGAATCCTGAAACAGGTCATTGTCAGGGTGTCCAACTCATGTATCAAGGTAAAATCAGTTGGATACGGGCGGGTGCGGTTGTCCTCGCCACAGGAGGCGGCGGTCAAGTTTTTGCCCAGACAACGAATCCCGATGTCAGTACCGGAGATGGAGTTGCGATCGCGTGGCGGGCGGGTGCGATTCTCAAAGACTTGGAATTTGTCCAATTTCATCCCACAGCGTTAACCAAACCGGGAGCGCCTCATTTTCTGATCAGCGAAGCGGTGCGGGGAGAAGGGGCGCATCTAGTGGATGATCAGGGACACCGTTTTGCTTTTGAGTATCATCCTGATGGCGAACTTGCGCCTAGAGATGTGGTGAGTCGAGCGATTTTTAGTCATTTACAGAAAACTAAACCTGATCCAGCCACCAGTCATGTTTATTTAGATTTGCGCCCCATTCCTGATGATCGGATTCGCCACCGATTTCCGAATATTATCCAAGTTTGCCAGCAATGGGGAGTTGATGTATTTCGGGATATGATTCCTGTCGCCCCCGCCGCCCATTATTGGATGGGGGGAATTGCTACGGATTTAATCACATGTACCTCTATTCCTAATTTATATGCCGTGGGTGAAACGGCAAATACAGGTGTTCATGGTGCGAATCGTCTAGCCAGTAATTCGCTATTGGAATGTATTGTATTTGGCGCTCAGTTGAGGGAATTAACACCAGATCGATCGATATTGACTCAGGAATTGGGTTCTATTTCTCCATTAACCTTATCTGATGAAGCCACTAAAACCGATAAAATGCTGGTGATGCAAGATCAGTTAAAACGTTTAGTCTGGCAGAGTGCTGGGATTTGTCGATCGGCACAAAAGTTAGAACGTGCGATCGCGCAGGTGGAAGTCTGGCAGTCTGAATTTGCTACATTGCCTTTAAGCCAACAGTTACGGGATTTAACGCCACATAAGACAGTTCAACTTGATGTCCCGAATGCCGATTACCTAGTGCGAACTTGGGGAGAAACATCTAACTTATTAGATATAGCTTACTTAATTTTGAAAAGCGCCCTGTTTCGGACAGAAAGTCGCGGCGGACATTACCGCTTAGATTATCCTCAACCTGATCCGAATTGGCAAATGCATACACTCGTGCAAGAGGAGCGTTGGTGGAAAGGGTAATTGTCATTAGTCTTATGTCATTTGTTCAGAAATAAAGAAATCCCTCAACAGATAGGTGTCAGAGTCAAGCAGTGGCTGCAAGATTGCAAGGGAGTGTTTTGATGTCGTCAACCTAAAGACAAATCTATGGTTAAGGTAGGATTTCTCGGTACAGGATTAATGGGACAACCCATGGCGCAACGGTTACTGGATGCGAAAATACCAGTCGTGGCGTACAATCGCACCTCGTCTAAGCTAGAACCTCTCAGGAATGCCGGTGCCGAAACAACTGATTCTGCGGCGGATGCGATCGCGGCTGCCGATTGCGTTATTTTAATGTTGGCGGATGCGAATGCGATTCGACAGGTGGCACTATCCGATAGTTGCCAGGATGCATTAAATTTGATAAGAAGTTAAATCGGATGCAAGACAGTAATTTTGCTGATCCCAATTTTCCCCTAAAACATTTACTTAAAGATATTAATTTATTCCTTAGTGAAGCCAAAGCAGAAGGGTTAGATGCGAGTAGTTTGGCGGGTGTGCGCCAGGTGGTTGAGAAGGCGAAAGACGCTGGGTTAGCGGATGAAGATTATTCTTCCTTATATTCAGGAATTAACCAGACATTGGGTTGAATAGTTACAGATTTTTTGAGCCAACGCGCTGAAGAGTGAAACCGGGTTTGTCGGGGCGGGTTTAGGGAATTTTGTATCTAGGACATCGGTCAAGAAACCGGGTTCCTTTGGCTCAAAGGTTGATATGGCGTTGTCATCCTAACGAGAAACCCGGTTTCTAGGAATGTATCAGGAAAATGTACCCTTGCTCCCCCAGCTCCCCCAGCTTCCCCCGCTCCCCCTTACCACAGCACTTATTCAGCCGACCCTATTTCTCTTATCTCCCCTACTCAAGCGATTTTGGGATTTCTGGGGAAACGTTTAAGTCTGGGAGTTGATTTTTGCTGTTGTGCGTTTGACCGGATTTTGGCGAAACCCAATGAAGGGTATGATTGCGAATGTGCCGTTGTAATGGATGCGAGTAGCCAGGAAATCTATTCATAATCCACCCCTAAGAAATCTTCATTAATCTTACTCCCTTTATCGGGGTGAAAGGGTTAACCTTTGGCAAGGTATTCGTAAAGTTTGAGTTAATCTTTACTCCCTGACTAGATGAAAAGCCGCTTAAACCCTTGGCGGATAATGGTTGGCATGAATTTTCGGCGCAGGTAACTCTAGAACACCTGTCCGGTAAGATGCTCCAATAAGGAAATCTATTAGAAATAGCGTTCCGTTCCGGGAATATGACCAAAGATTCGTTCTGAATAGTCTCGAAGTTCTGCATTATCAATGAGTTTTTGATATTGTGGCTGATCAGCAAAGACTTTCCATCGATTAAGAACATCCATTTCAGCCGCTTTCCCCCGAAATATAAGTCCGTCGAAAGAACTCCCACCACCTTGACCTTTTACCTCATTAAAACCTGCATCAGAAAACTTGATATTAAGTTGCTTGGCTAATTGCTGGCGATAGTCCACATCGATAAACCACTGATTATAATTAACCACAATTTTATGATTTTTCAAAAACTGCGTTTCTCCCAATAATTCTTGAGCGTATGATATCCACAGTTCAACTAATGTTCTATCAGGACATTTTACTTTCATATATCCCTTTTTAAATCGGCTTGCCAGCATATTGAAAGGATCTCTTAAGATAATTACGTCGTATTTGATTGCACTTTCACCCAAGTACAGTTCACTTTTTCTCTCAAACTCATTGTCAGTGATTTGCTCAAGCGCATGATCTTCATAGCTATAGATTAAACAGTCTTTTTTGGTGAAATTACCTTTGGCTTCCTGTTTTAATTTTTCTTTGGGATAATGTTCATACAAGAAACGGTATGGATTTCTTTTTACGGGAATCTTATTCAAATGCCATACTTCACCGTGGTGTTGTTTTCTGATCCAGTTGATAATGGCATGATTTCCACTCCGTTTTAAGCCAACTACTCTAATTTCCTTTTGATTAACTATTTCTGACGGACTCACGTTGTTGGATAAGTGTCTGATTGTATCCTCGACACGGTAACCCATAATTCGTTTCAGGCGGCGAAGCCTGTTCAGTGTGTTGTCCATCTTTGCAGTAGAACGGTGAATCTAACTGTGGCTGATCTATCTTAGCAGACGCAAAGTCCAGTCTTTTGATGAATGGCAATGGAGAAGTTCTAGGGGAAAACTGTCTGTGATGGAGTTAAGTCGGTATTATTGCCTAGGCATATAACCCGGGTAACTTTTGATAAGCTCATCTTATAAAAAGCAGAACAAGATCCGATAGCATATCTATTGCTTTTCTGTAAAGACCTTCGTTAAAGTTATAAACAACAGAGAGAAAAAACACAGAGGAGAAAGATTCAGATGTACACCACAATCAACCAAGATGGACAACTGAACAACTACGCGATCGAAACCCCTGTATATTATGCTGAATATCCTAATAGTGAAAAACAGCGCCGCTATGCCTTGCAAGGGGCGATCGCGATTCTATTCGTTAATGTCCTAATTCTGACAGCACTAGCTGTAAGCTAACGTTTACCCATCATCCACCTGTCGTTAACGCAAGATGATTTTATCCCAAAATTATTACGAGTAGCACAGCACCAGCGAATAAAGTTTTTTAATTCCTCTTAACGCTTGGGATTTGGGATAACAAAAAGCATTGCTTCGGCAGAACTAGAAGAGAACCTCAGTTGCAAAATCCACGACTATTACAGTCGTGGATTTTTACTGTTTATTTAAAGAATAGTTAAATAGGTTTCCGTTGGAATGATAGGCAATAGCTTCTGTTTACTTACGTCTCATTCACCTCTTCACCCGAACTCGGCTCTGTGTTCTCCAATTCCAATCCCGCCTCTGTAATCAATTGATTCGCCACAGATTCAAATGCCTCTAATGATTGAGTTGTCACCGCCTGAACCAGAAGAGTACCTAGCACCTCAAGAGCTTCGATTTTTCCAATTGCTTCTCTCAATTTCTGCGGAATATTTTTAAACCGAACTTCAAGAATACGAATAATTGCTCCTTGTTGTCCCTTCCTGATTCCAATTCGTTCAACACTGGTAATGTAAGGCATTTTTCTCTCCTCTTCTAACGTTTGTATCTCTTGCCACAATCGATCCTCTTCTCTCTTCGGTAGGGCAATAAACCAATCGATTAATCGAAATAATTGAACGATATCCTCTCGCCCATACCCACGCTCATATAAACTCTTAATCAGAGACAGCTTGCTTTCATATCCAACCCCAACATCTTTCCCGGCAACTTGGGCAGAAAGGTGCGCCTGTACTATCGCCGCCAATGGGTTTTGACTACTCGCAAGCTCATCCATTTGGATGAAGAAAAATGTCTGACACGGAGTTGTTCAAACGGGCAAATGCTTTAGGTTCTATTGTGGGAGTGCTATTAGCTGCTGGATCAGGTTCGCTTACCTGAAGAGTAAGAAGAATGTCATTGATTTAAGGCTGGTGGGCAATGCCCACCCAATAAATTATTACTCAATAAAACCCAACTCTTTGTTTACGTCTCATTCACCTCTTCACCTGAACTCAGCTCTGTGTTATCCAATCCCGATTCCTCCTCTGTAACATATTGATTCACCACAGATTCAAATGCGTCTAAGGATTGAGTTGTCACCGCCTGAACCAAAAGAGTCTCTAGCACCTCAAGATTGTCTATCTTCCCAATTAATGTTCTCAATTTCTGCGGAATATTTTTAAGCCGCACTTCAAGTATACGAATAATAGCTCCTTGTTGTCCTTGCTGTAACCCCTTCCTGATTCCGATTCGTTCAACACTGGTAATATAAGGCATTTTTCTCTCCTCTTCTAACGTTTGTATCTCTTGCCACAATCGATCCTCTTCTCTCTTCGGTAAGGCAATAAACCAATCGATTAATCGAAATAATTGAACGATATCCTCTCGCCCATACCCCCGCTCATATAAACTCTTAATCAGAGACAGCTTGCTTTCATATCCAACCCCAACATTTTTCCCGGCAACTTGGGCAGAAAGGTGCGCCTGTACTATCGCCGCCAATGGGTTTTGACTACTCGCAAGCTCATCCATACTGTAATCTAGCAGTTTCACCACTGGAAATTCCAGTATTGCCCGACACCCCCACAATTCACGCTCATACCGACTGGGGCGCCAACCCGGTTGCTCATCGCCGAGTATTCCCAAACTCACCACACTGCGACGATACCTATCGAAAATCCGGCTGTGATACAGGTACATCCGCTCACTAAACTCGCTTTGACGCTGTGATTGCACCTCTACATGGACAAGAACCCATTGCTCCTCCCCGCTACGACGCCAGACTTTCACCAACTTATCCGCATCTCTCCTACCCGTTTCTGTCTCTCGCTTGATCTGTTGTAACTCAGTGTCTAAAAATTCAAATCCTCGTTTCCAATCGATGTCCTCTTCTATGCGTGGATAGAAAAAACTCAAAAACTCCCGAAAATATAGCGAAATGCTTTCCTTCCATGGCGAATCATATTCGCTCATTTTAGTCACTCCTCAATTCTCATCCTTGACCTGATTTAAGTGAATTTATTGTAATACAATTTTACTGATTTTTATTACCAGAATAGCACTGAAAATTTGCATCAAAAATCGCCGAAACCTTTCATATACCGTAGGGTGGGTTTCGACTTCGCTCAACCCACCTTAATCCACGTCCTCAGGGAAATCATCAGCAGACATTCCAGCTCTTTGCATTAGCTCAAAATGACAAATCGTAGATTATGGCGGGAGACTTCTCGCAGAATCAAGTTAAGGGCGCAAGGATGGTGCCCCTACGTTGCATGACGATAACGGTAAAACAGTAGAGATGCGCCATGGCACATCTCTACCAGGGAATTCGGTAAAATGAACCATGAGTCCTTGTCACTCAAACACTAATCATGACCACACATTCCCCCGTAGATTTCCAAGACGCTTTTGATGTCATCGTTGTCGGTGCTGGACATTCTGGCTGCGAAGCTGCACTAGCCGCCGCCCGTCTGGGATGTCGCACTATGCTACTTACGCTGAACTTAGATAAAATTGCTTGGCAACCCTGTAACCCCGCTGTGGGTGCGCCAGCTAAATCCCAACTCGCCCACGAGGTAGACGCTTTGGGGGGAGAAATTGGTAAGATGGCAGACCGAACCTATCTCCAAAAGCGGGTATTAAATCAGTCGCGCGGACCTGCAGTTTGGGCGTTACGGGCGCAAACCGATAAGCGGGAATATGCGGCGGTGATGAAACGGATTGTTGAGAACCAGGAGAATTTGGTTATCCGGGAAGGGATGGTGACGGATTTAGTCCTGGGTGCGAATGATCAGGTTATCGGTGTTCAGACTTATTTTGGTGTAGCATTCCAAGCCCCTGCGGTTATATTAACTACAGGAACGTTCCTGGGTGGATGTATTTGGGTGGGAAATAAGTCAATGTCCGCTGGACGCGCTGGGGAATTTGCAGCGGTGGGATTGACGGAAACCCTGAACCGACTGGGGTTTGAAACGGGACGCTTGAAGACGGGAACTCCAGCGCGGGTGGATAAGCGATCGGTGGATTACAGTAAGATGGAACCTCAACCTGGGGATGAAGCGGTATCTTGGTTCAGCTTTGATCCAGAGGTGTGGGTGGAACGGGAACAGATGAATTGTTATATTACCCGTACCACGGCACAAACGCATCAGTTGATTCGGGACAATCTGCATTTATCTCCGGTTTATGGGGGTTGGGTGGATGCAAAAGGACCCCGTTACTGTCCTAGTATTGAAGATAAAATTGTCCGGTTTGCGGATAAGCCAAGCCACCAGATCTTTATTGAACCGGAAGGGCGAGACATTCCCGAACTCTATATCCAAGGATTCTCCACAGGATTACCAGAGAAGCTACAGTTGCAAATGTTGCGATCGCTCCCTGGATTGGAAAACTGTTCCATGCTACGTCCAGCTTATGCGGTGGAGTATGATTATCTGCCCGCAACTCAGTGTTTTCCCACATTAATGACGAAAAAAGTAGAGGGGCTATTTTGCGCCGGACAAATTAATGGGACGACGGGATATGAAGAAGCCGCCGCCCAGGGGATTGTGGCGGGGATTAATGCGGTACGCTATGTGCGACATCAAGAGATGTTGGTGTTTCCCCGTGAGGAAAGCTATATCGGTACATTAATTGATGATTTATGTACGAAAGATTTGCGAGAACCCTACCGGATGCTAACCAGTCGTTCCGAGTATCGGTTACTCCTGCGTTCCGATAATGCTGATCGCCGTCTGACTCCCTTGGGGCGAGAGATTGGCTTAATTGAGAACCGCCGTTGGCAACTGTATACTGAAAAACAAGCGAATATTGCGGCGGAGAAGGAACGACTCCAGACAGTACGGATTAAGGAACATGAGGAATTAGGTGTTGCGATCGCGTCGGATACTCAGCAACGGATTAAGGGTTCGATTACCCTGGCTGAATTGCTGCGTCGTCCCAAATTCCACTATACCAATTTGGATCACTACGGATTAGGAAACTCCAGTCTCAATCAAGCTGAACGAGACGGTGCGGAAATTGATATCAAATATGCCGGATATCTGCAACGTCAGCAAAATCAGATTGATCAAGTGTCTCGTCAAAGCCAGCGACGATTGCCAATAGATCTGGATTATGATGCCATTGATACCTTATCTAAGGAATCTCGCGAGAAACTATCCCAGGTTAAACCCCTGACGATTGGGCAAGCTTCTCGCATTGGTGGGGTGAATCCAGCGGATATTAACGCTTTGCTGGTGTATTTGGAAGTGCGATCGCGCTTGGGAGCAAACCGTTCAGATTCCCAAATACCAACAGCATCAGGAATCTCTGGCTAATTCGACTAGATTCCCAACCTGTAGAGACGCGCCATGGCGCGTCTCTACAATTTATAAAAAAGAGAGTTCTATAATGCCAGAATCGGTATTATTCCACCTGATGCCCAACAGAGGTAATGACTTGTTTAATTGACTCCTGAGACGCCTCAGTTTCCACACTAACCATCTTATTTGCCACATCAACATCGACTTTCGCTTCAGGTTCGTGGGTACGAATCCCTTCACTAATGGTTTTAGCGCAAGCATCACAAGCAATACTCGGAACGTTGAATTTCATCGTTGCCATCGTGTAGATTTCCCTCCAGGTTTTTATTCAATCTATCATTATAGCGAAGTGCTGCTTTTTGGTTTTCACTCTAAAGTATGAATTTATCGAAAAGCTTAGGGGGACAAATTTTATTTATTTTTATATCATTTTTTTTGTGGAATTTATATCTTTTGGAAAAAAATAATACTTGACAAGATTTACGGCAGAAGTAAGTAGTTGGACAAAATTAAAGTTAATGGTTGAGATGGGGAAACAGGGAACAGTAATAACCCTCCTGCCTCCTGCCTCCTGCCTTCTGCCCTCTACCATATATTCCTGATACTCTGGCAAATTCCTGTCAAAGGAAAAAGAGAGAGTAATGGAATGTACCATGAGCGATCCGTATTTACTAGCAGCCAGTCTGCTTACTGTAAGTCCCGTATCTGCACCCCCGCCACCGCCACTGGTTCCCAACCTGTTCGAGAATTTGTCGGCTTTGTTGGCTTCGGCTATTGCTGATCACTCGCACTCCGTCGTCACTCAACCGATGATCTCTGGGGTGGAAATCCCTGGTGTTGAGTTTAGTTCATCGGTTAGTAGTGGGCACTTTAGTGCCACCACGAATCAAGCACTGACTACAAACTCTAAAAGTAACATTTCCCCTAAATCGGGAACCCAACTCTATTACCAACGATTAGCCGCATTAAATAGAGGTCAAACCTATACCCGCCTACCGGCTGATAGTTTCCAGTCGGTTTGGAGTAAAGCGACACTGGCTAAACCCACTCATACTCAATGGAAACAGCTACTTGCAGAAGAAGCGAAAGCGATGGCGAGGGGACAGGGGAATAATCGTCTGTCTATTTTAGTGGGCGATTCCTTGAGTCTTTGGTTTCCTACAGCCAACCTACCTAGCGGTCAATTTTGGCTGAATCAGGGGATTTCTGGGGAAAACTCTAGCCAAATTCTGGAGCGACTCCCTGCTTTTTCCCAAACCCGACCCGATACAATCTATATCATGGCTGGCACGAATGACTTGCGTCAGGGCGTTCGCGATCGCGTGATTCTCGATAATACCCGCCAAATCATCCAGCGCTTACGCCAGAACCACCCACAAGCCCAAATTATTGTTCAGTCTATTTTACCCACACGGTTGCCTGCGATTAAGAGCGATCGCATCCGCAACCTAAATCAACACATCGCCGCGATCGCACAACAAGAAGGTGCAGGCTATCTTAACCTGCACCGTTTGTTTGTGAATAATCAGGGTCAAATGCAACGGGAGTTAACCACTGATGGGATTCATCTCGCCAAACGCGGCTATGCTGTGTGGCAAGAGGCTTTAAACTATGCCGATGCTTTAGTTTTGGCGAGTCGTTAATTATTGGTCATTTGTCATTGGTCATTTGTCAAACAACCGAGCGAAGTGAAGGGTCAACACTCACCACTCAACACTCAACACTCAACTAAACCGCCTGTCGAGACGCTAGCTTTTCCAAGGTGGCTTGGGTTTGCTGTAACAACTGCTCTCGGCTATCTACTGCCTTGGTGAGAGTCGGGACTAAATTCCGGGCTTGTAACGCCATGTGTAGCTGGAGCTGAGCCACGTACTCACTAATATCTTCATGAACAAAGTCGTTGGGGGTTTGAGCAGAACGCAAATCCAAAATGTCCTCCTTTCCTTAGGCTTGTGCTTTTCGTCAACACCTCATTGAAGGTATCATGCCTATGGCAATCGGCTCTCACTCTGTAATAAAACTGCAATAAAGTTTAAAGATTTAGGGATTAAATGTTAAGTAATGTAAACAAATCCACCGAAATATGGAAATTTTGAGCATCCTCCTATCGGCGTTACTCACCCTGGTTTCCCCTCCGGGCTTAATCATCGATCGCGTGGTGGAAAATATCCTAAGTTCTCAATTGGAGAGAGTTGAACAGCTTGATGTGCGGATTGACAATACGCCGAACTACCGAGCTTTGCAAGGAAAACTCGAACAAGTCCGCATCGCCGGTCGAGGGGTATGGTTGACGCCAGACATTCGGATTGAGGTTCTAGAAGTCGAAACTGATCCGATTAATCTGGATATCAAACGTCTGAGACAGGAGGGTCAAACGTCGCCCTTAGCCTCGTTACGTCAACCGTTACAAGCAGGGGTGCGTCTGGTTTTAACCGAATCGGATCTCAACCAGATGCTTCAGTCTCCTAGAGTTGCCGCCAAATTACAACAACTCGGTAGTCGTCTCTCTAGAGATACCGCACAGCGTTACCAGTTTCTCAATCCTCGATTAGAGTTACTGGGAAATAATCGCCTGCGTTTCCAAGTGGATGCGGTGGAAGGGAATCGTCAATCCTTAGCCATCGTTGTGGAATCTGGATTGGGGATTGAAGCCGGACATCGCTTGCAACTGATTGAACCAAAAGTAACCGTTGATGGTAAAGCGCTACCGTCTCGCTTGGTTGAAGGCTTAGCTAGGGGATTAAGCGATCGCGCCAATCTCCGTAGCTTGGAAGATGCTGGGATTACGGTCAAACTCTTACAATTAGAGATAGAGAATCAGGATCTACAGGTAGCCGCATTTGTTCGAGCTGATGTACCGCAAGCGGACTAAACCTGCACCTCATACGTTTCCCACACGTTCTGTAGGGGCGGGTTTTACCGCTAACGTTTTGGAGATAAGCCCTAACTGAACTAAACCCGCCCTTGTCAAGGAAACAGAGGGAACATTGTCAGTGAAACAATATCACATTTTTTCTTAATCCTACAAAACAATAACTATGCAAAATCCACAAAACACACGTCGCATTCCCACAAGTTTTATCGCTGGTGTTTCCGTCGCCATGTTAGCCGCCGCTGCTGGAGGCGCTTGGTGGGCGTGGAATACGATGACCGCCTCACCTCCCCAATCCGAAGTTCCGACCCTCTCCCAATCGCCCCAAGACACGCCGCCAGCGACTGAACAAAAGGTTCAAGTATATTGGGTTGATGCTGTCAATAATCAAATTGAACTGGTTGCCAGTTCCATTCCCGTCGAAAATGCTGATAATCCCTCTGAAGTTTTAGAGATGGCATTCCAGCAATTATTGTCTGGACCTGAGCAGCAAGCGGTAGCCTCGGCAATTCCCGAAGGAACTGAGCTACGGAATCTTTCGATCAAATCTGACGGAGTGCATCTAGATCTATCTGAAGACTTTACTACAGGGGGTGGCAGTACTTCGATGCAAAGCCGCCTCGGACAAATTATCTATACAGCCACCAGCTTAGATCCGGATGCTCAAGTCTGGATTGATGTGGAAGGAAAACCCCTCGAAGTCTTAGGAGGTGAAGGGTTGATCGTCGATCAACCGATGACTCGCCAAAACTTTGAAACAAACTTTCAACTTTAAAGTCAAACAAACATCATGAAAGTTGAGCATGAGGACAAGGAAACAGGGAACAGGGAACGGGGAACCGTAAGGTTTTGATGCTTGTTAACATTTCTGATTACAGCGAACTAACACTTAATTGGTGGTGTTATGAGAAAAATATACTCGCAACTAAAGTTGCTAGGCTAAACGCCTCGCTCGGTTTCATCCCTCGGATAAACACGCCCTCGAACGAAGTGAAGGGTCGCGAGGGAGCCTGCACCATCGCTTATCCTGTAAAATTCCGAAAATGGCGGGCTTGTTGTTCGATGCGGGTAGCTAGGCGATCGCACACTAAATTACATAGGTCAAAAATCAGCTCATCTTCTACCTTGTAGTAGGCAGATGTGCCTTCAGTGCGGCGGCTGAGTATTCCCGCCTGTAACATCACTTTCAGGTGCTTAGAGACATTTGCCTGACTTGTTTCTGTAGCTTCTACCAATTCTTGGACACATTTTTCACCTTCACGGAGTAAATTGAGCAGGCGTAGGCGCATGGGTTCGCTTAAGATACTAAAATACTCAGAAACTTGCTGGACGACCTCTTGGGGGACAGTTTTTAGTCTTGGCATCGGTCTAACCCGAAATTAGGTGATCATCAGATTTTAGCCTATTTTTGGTCAATTGATAACAATAGAGTAATCATCAATCATTCACACCGTTCATTTATCGGGGATTGATCCGCATCAACGGTTGACCATATTCAATCGGTTCGCCATTTTCGACCAAAATTTCCATCACTTGTCCGGATATTTCAGCTTCAAGTTCATTCATCAACTTCATCGCTTCAATGATACAGATAGTTTGACCGACGCGAACCTGATCGCCAACTTCGACATAAGGGGTGTCATCTGGCGATGGTGCCCGATAAAATGTGCCGACCATTGGCGATTTCACCTCTTCCCATTTTGACTCCACTCCTGGAGACGGTGCAATTGAAGGTGTTGCCGCTTGAGCAGACGGTGCTGTTTCTGGTGTGGGAGTGGGGGGCATCGGAGCAGCCACTCCAGCCACAGCCGTTTCCACGCGGGAAGCAACGGCGGCATCTGTTCGACTCACTGTTGAGTCGCTAGGAGGACTGGCGGATAATCCTTTACGTACCGTCAGTTCAAAGTCATCACTTTTCAATATCACTTCCGCAATATCAGTTTGAGCGATCGCGGTTAGCAGTTCACGGATTTGGTTGAAGTCTAGTGGCACAACTAAATTAGAGAGATAGGAATTCCGGAAAAATTCAAGGGAGCGAGTTCTACATGATACCTCAGGTAGGATTGATCACGATTTGAGCTGGGCAAAAGCGGTGTTTGGATATTCACCTTAGCTGTTGATTGATTGGTTCAGATCCATTTACTCACGACCCAGATAGGAATCGTTACGAGTATCGATTTTAATCCGCTCGCCGACGGAAATAAACAGGGGTACCATCACTTGCGCTCCTGTAGACACAGTAGCGGGTTTAGTGCCACCTGTGGCGGTATCACCTTTGACACCCGGATCAGTCTCCACAATTTCCAGCACCACGGAGTTGGGTAACTCCACTTCCAGGACTTGGTCATTCCACGTCACCACATTGACTTCCATCCCTTCAGAGATATACTTGACGCGATCGCCAATTTGCTCTTGATTGAGACGACTTTCCTCAAAGGTTTCCATATCCATGAAGACAAATTGGTCAGCCTCTTTATAGGTATGTTGCATGGTGCGTTTTTCTAGGATGGCTTGGGGTACTGTTTCCCCAGCCCGAAAGGTTTTGTCCATGACATTCCCCGTCTGAACATTTTTCAGCTTGGTGCGGACAAATGCCGAACCTTTTCCAGGCTTGACGTGGAGAAACTCCACCACCCGCCACACCGATCCTTCTAATTCAATCGTGACACCCGTGCGAAAGTCGTTACTTGAAATCATTAGTCCTTGTTCCTCAAGGGTTGGGGAATAGTGTACGCAAGATATTGTAGCTGGCATTGAGGTCAGCATTAAACTTGACACTCACCCGGCTGAAAGGGCGGGTGATTCTTCCGTCACAGGGAGCCGGAGTTTTACATCTTCCGGGATGTTGGCTTTACCCTCAGAAAGCTTATCTACCGTGTGTCCCACGGCTTGTAGTCCTCTTATTTCTATAATGCGAGCGGCTGCGACATCGCGATCACAAACATACCCACAAAACTGACATTTATGAACTCGTTTGGAGAGTTTCTTTTTGCCTGTTTCTTTTAGGCACTTAGGGCAGGTTTGACTCGTTCGGCTGGCGGGTACTTTCTGGAAGTACACTCCCCGCTTAAAACAGCACGCTTGAAGGATTTCTAAAAACTGACCCCAACCTGCATCTAAACAGCTTTTAGCTAGCATTCCTTTGGCTAGCCCTTTGAGATTGAGCTGTTCGGCGAATATCATGTCCGCCCAATCACAGAGGTTATGGGCTAACTCCCAGTGGTAGTTCTTGCGAGTGTTGGCTATCCGCTCATGTAGTCGGCTCACTTTGGCTTGTGCTTTGGCTCGATTATTTGATCCTAACCGTTTGTTGGCTACTTGCTTTTGCAGCGATTTCAGCTTGCTTTCTAGTCGATTGAACGGTCGTGGATTTGGGAACAATCGCCCATTAGACACAGCCGCAAAGTGGATTAAGCCTACATCTATCCCTATTGATGTACCTGATGGACTGATTTGAGGTAAATCGACTTTCCATTGCAGGGTGAGTTGTACATACCATCCCGATGAACGCTTAACAATACGCGCCTGTTTAATGGTCGCATCATCGGGTAGGGGGCGAGATTGGTTGAATTTAACCTGTCCGATTTTTGGTAGTTTAACTCGATTCCCTTGAATGGGTTCTTTCCCTAGTGTGGGGAATACATAAGAACGCATCCGACCCAGCTTTTTATACCGTGGAAATCCTTTCCCATTCTTCCACATCCCCTCAAATGCCAGTTGCAAACGCTTGAGAGTTTGTTGCAGCACTTGTGAGTGTACCAGCTTAAGTTCAGGTATATTCTTTTTGGCTTGGGTGAGACTTTCACATTGACTGGAATAGGTGGGTGCTGGTGCATCCCCTAGTATGATGTACTCACTTTTAATCGAGCAAGCGTTCACCTGACATTTACGACTGTTGACCCAATCTTTCCGCTCACAGAGGGCATAGTTGTAGACCCTCCGACACTGTTCTAACCATTCCTCAAAAATGGCTATCTGGGCTTGACTTGGTTTTAACTTGAACTCGTAAATTAGGTTAAACACTTGCAAGGGTCTCCGGCAATGCTGTTGGTATTGTATATCAGTTTCAAGTGGGTGTCATCTTAAAAAACCTGCTGGAGACCCTCGCTTTTAGCGACGGGAGGAAAGCCGGGCAGGATGTACTACTTTCCTTGGACAAAATTGGTGGGGGAGTATGGTTGCTCCCCCCTTGGGGTATGGTTGCCCCAACTCCCTTTCGGGGTAAAGTGGGTCCTCGCCAATGTTAACGGTCGGTACTTTCCAAGCAGCACGCTTCTTAACCCTTGTTTACCTGTTTAACCACTCGGTTCTAGAGCTTGGAACTGGCACGCATCCCAAGGTAGGATTTTTAACACTTGCCGTTAACGTAGTGCACGTAGCACTTAGGCTGGTCAACTTGGGCTATAAGGAGCCCTCGCTTTTAGCGAGGGCTCGTTGACCCTGATACAATAGACTCGCCACTCAAGTGGCTCGACTAAACGTCTTGCTCGGTTTCATCCCTCGGCTGAAGCGCGAGGGCTTTCACCTTCGCTATTCTGTAACGCCCACATCAAACTTGTCAAACCCCTAATTCGCGACGGCTGACAGCTTCGGCATAACTTTGGGCATAACAATCGGCACTTTATTCTACCCTTGTTGAGGAAGATCCCCATAGTTGATTCGGCAAGGGAGGTATTCGCGCTCGGACGTTTTGGCACGGACACCCCGTATGGCAATATGAAGAATATCTGTTTCAATGCTGTAAGTTAGCCTCAACCTAATGGTATTCAGCCTTAGGCGATATGTTTATGCGACCTTTAAAAATTCTCAAGCTCGATTGGTGCCAACGTCTGCTCAAAACCAGTTTTGTGGCGCTGCTACTGGTGACACTCTCCGTAAGTTTAAGCGGTGCCTGGTGGAATTTTGGTAATGATCAACAACAACCTGCCCGAGAAAGTCGCTTGGCGCAAGGGAATGCGATTACTGATGGCAAAGCCCTACTGCGATATGCTCTGCCTATTGAGAACCAAGCGGTGCGGAACGTGCAAGCAAGTCTTGAAGATATTGCCACTCAGTTACGGGGAAAGCGCTGGAGTCCGATTAACCGGGATATCACCAAAGCGGATGTAATTTTGAGCAATCGCCCGGAAAAAGTTCTGGCTGACATCCCAGAGGAGCAAAAACCGCAAGCTGAAGCGATCATTACCAGCATGAGAGATGATATCGTTTCACTCCGAGAAGCAGTTGAAACCAAGGATAAAGAAGCCGTCTGGATTGAGCGAGGCAAAATCCTTGACAAAGTGGGCGAACTGGAACAAATGATGGTCAAGGGAGTTCCTTTTGAAGTCCCCTCAGAGTATAGTAACTTACCTCAACTCAAAGGTCGCGCCACGATAGAGATAGCCACGAATAAAGGGGATATGACCCTAGTTGTCGATGGCTATAGCGCCCCGGTTACGGCGGGTAACTTTGTTGATTTGGTGCAACGGGGTTTTTATGATGATCTGGCAATTACCCGTACTGAAGACTTCTACGTGCAAACTGGTGATCCACCTGGACCGGAGGAAGGATTTATCGATCCCAAAACAGGTGAATATCGGGCTATTCCCTTTGAAGTGTTAGTCAGGGGAGATGAGGAACCCATCTATGGTATGACCTTAGAACAGGCGGGGATTTATTTAGATGAACCCATGCTTCCTTTCTCCGCTTACGGTGCTGTCGCCATGGCGCGTCCCGCAGATGATCCCAATGGTGGTTCTTCTCAATTCTTTTTCTTTAAGTTTGATAGTGAGTTAACCCCTCCTGGTTTTAATCTTATGGATGGGCGTTATGCTGTCTTTGGTTATGTTGTTGAGGGGAAAGACGTATTGGATAAGCTAGAACTCGGCGATATCATTGAGTCAGCTACAGTTGTTCAGGGCGCTGAGAATTTGGTTGAACCCGACGTTGCCGCTTAAGTACGATGGTACGCTCAATAAGCCGTTTGGAATCGCCAAAATCTTTGATATACCGTAGGGTGGGCATTGCCCACCAGAAGACGAGGAGCGTGCCAATGAATAAGTTTTAAACCGGGTTTATCGGGGTGGGTTTGACCACTATCGTTTTTGGGTTACCCAGATGGTACTAAACCTGCCCCGACTTGATCCTTCGCTTTGCTAGTCGGACATGGTTTTGAGTCGGTTTGTTTCCTGTTCCCTATTCCCTGTTCCCTGAATATGCAAATTATTGACTTGCTATTGGTCATCACTTTAGGTGTTTTAGGCATCTTGTTCTTGCAAAAAGCCACCCGAAGTCAAAAAAAGCAGTTAGAGGAAACGTTTTATCAGTTATTAGAAACGGAAAATAGCTGTATTTCTCTGATTCAGTTAGCTGCAGCCGCTAGGGTTGAACCTGAAATCGCACAGCAGTATTTGGAACACCAAGTTCAGGTGTTTAATGCTATCCCAGAAGTTGATGCGGATGGAGATACCTACTATCGCTTTCCGAAACTGCATCGGCGTAACGAATAATGAAACCCATAAATTGACAAATGAGCAATGATGTAATTAGAGATATTGGAGAACAGGGTGTTTTAAAACGATTACAGCGCTTTTGTCCCTCAGATATTGTAGGTGATGATGCGGCGATTATGCCAAATCCAGAACCGGGGCAATTATTAGTGGTGACAACTGATGTCTTAGTAGATGGAATTCATTTTAGCGATCGCACGACGTCGGCTGAAGATGTGGGTTGGCGTGCTGTGGCGGCAAATTTATCGGATTTAGCCGCAATGGGTTCATCGCCTCTAGGGATTACGGTTGGTTTGAGTCTTCCGGGTGATGTGGCGGTGAGTTGGGTTGAACGACTCTATCAAGGTATGTCTGAGTGTTTACAACCGTATCATACGCCCATCGTCGGGGGTGATGTTTGTCAATCCCCGGTGATTACGGTATCGATTACTGCATTTGGTCAAGTCTTACAAGAGCGCGTCATGCGTCGTTCTAATGCTAAAGTTGGCGATGCGATCGTGGTGACTGGAGTCCATGGTGGATCACGAGTTGGGTTGGAATTATTGCTGAATCCGGAATTCGGCAAAGACTTGAGTGAAAAAGAGCGATCGCGTCTGATTCAAGCCCACCAACGCCCTCAGCCAAGACTGGATATTTTACCTCAACTCTGGGAAATTCTCGCCTCCCAATTCCCCATCCCCGATCAAAACCCGGTTTCTGATCTGCCTAGGGTTGGCTCAACACTCAATACTTCCCCAATCCCGCTAACAGCAATGGATAGCAGCGATGGACTAGCGGATGCGATCGCTCAAATCTGTCGAGCGAGTGGGGTGGGGGCTGTGGTGGAATGGGATGCGATTCCTATCCCCTCCGTATTGCCTCGGCTGACGTCCCCAGAACAAGTTTGGGATTGGGTTTTGTATGGGGGTGAAGACTTTGAACTGGTGTTATGTTTATCTGAACCATTGGCTCAGGTATTTGTCGAAAAATTGGCAGCCGGATCAGCCATTATTGGTTCCATTACATCCGGTAGGTCGGTTTGTCTCCGGGATAGTACGGGAAAGTATGCGGGTGAATTATTAACCCTAAGTCGAGGATTTCAGCATTTTTGAAAAAAATCTAGACAATTCAATTAGTTTTTGATACTATTATTTTATAGTGGAAAAATGTGCGCTCATATATATAAGCTATTCCTGATCATCTGTAAACGTTCTCTGTTTCCCATTCCTCCTCGCTACCCATTCCCAATTTATAGCAACCGCCATGGTTGTTAGGACACATCATTTATGTTCCAGACGCGCCATGGCGCGTCTCTACAATGGTGCCGAACGTCCCAATCGATGTGTCTATTGCTATAAATGCAAATCCGGGTTAGCTACCCCCGTTATAAAAAAGTCCGCGCAGGCGGACTTTGTTTGTGTAGCAGCGATTTCAATCGCCTCCTCTTGCTGTCTCTTGCTGTTGGCTTAAGAGGGATGTATTCACCAAAACGGTTTAAAATTGGAGAATGGTTGACCCCAATCCTGCTAAAAATCTGCGTTCTCGACGCCCTTTGGGTAAAGTTTATCTCGTCGGTGCTGGACCCGGAAGTATGTCATACCTCACCCTACGCGGGCAACAACTTCTTCGTCAAGCGGAGGTATTAGTCTATGACGCTTTAGTAGACGCCCAACTTTTACAATTAGTCCCCGCAAATTGTCGTCAGTTTGATGTGGGAAAGCGGGGGGGGCGCCCCTCAACTCCGCAAGCGGAGATTAATCAATTGTTGGTTGAACAATGCCAACAAGGAAAGCAAGTCGTCCGTTTAAAAAGTGGTGATCCCTTTATCTTTGGTCGGGCTACATCTGAAATTCAAGCGTTAACCGATGCCGATTGTACCTTTGAAGTCGTACCGGGGATTTCCTCTGCCCTAGCTGCACCGTTACTGGCAAATATTCCCCTGACTGATGCGGTTTTGAGTCGCTGTTTTACTGTCCTGACGGCGCATCAACCCGAAGCCTTAGACTGGGAAGCATTGGCGCGAATCGATACTCTGGCTATTTTAATGGGTGGGCGTCATTTAGCCACAATCGTTCAGCAGCTACAGCGTTATGGCAAATCCTATCAAACCCCTGTGGCAGTGATTCGGGCTTGTGGACAGACTCAACAACAGGTTTGGGTGGGAACATTATCTAGTATTGTTAAGCAAACAGCGGGTGTCTCCCTGTCTCCGGTGGTGATTGTCGTGGGAGAAGTGGTAGGATTACGAGATTATCTGCGATCGCAATCCCAAATCCCTGTCGAGTTTACCCCAAAACAAGAGACAATAGGTTATGACATCAATAAACGTAGTTTCCCGCAGATGCTTCAGGGTCAAACAATCTTAGTCACTCGTTCGGCTCAACAGTCGAGTACATTTCGAGACTTGTTAGAACAGGAAGGCGCAACGGTGATTGAAATGCCCGCCTTGGTGATTACACCGCCGTCGAGTTGGGACGCCTTAGATCAAGCCATTACTAATTTATCCGATTTTGATTGGTTAATTCTCACCTCAAGTAACGGCGTCAAGTACTTTTTTGAACGATTGCTGACACTAGGAAAAGATAGCCGTGCGTTATCCGGAGTCAAAATTGCTGTTGTGGGCAAGAAAACGGCGGCTAGTTTAAAGGAACGGGGATTACATCCAGATTTTATTCCCCCAGATTTTATCGCCGATTCTCTAGTTGAACATTTTCCTGAACCTCTGGCGGAACAAACTCTCCTCTTCCCCCGTGTAGAAACTGGGGGACGAGAGGTTTTAGTCAAAGACTTAACTGCCCAAGGTGCTACTATTGTGGAAGTGGCAGCCTATCAGTCAACCTGTCCAGGGGAAATAGCACCCCTAGCTTCGGCAGCGTTGCAAAATCATACCGTCAATATTATTACCTTTGCCAGTTCTAAAACCGTCAAAAATTTTAGGAAGCTTTTGGAAAAAAACAGTAACCATCCACTCTCGCTTTTGGAAAATGTCTGTATTGCCTCCATTGGTCCACAAACCTCTAAAACCTGTCAACAACTCTTGGGGCGAGTGGATTTAGAGGCTCAACACTATACCTTAGAAGGGTTAACCCAAGCCATTGTACAATGGGTCAATCAAACATAAATCGCATTCTGCAAACCGCAGCCGCACTAATTGCTATAATTCTCCAGAGATTCAACGCCTCCAGCAAACCGCTTACAGGCGTCTAGACACGACGGGATAGGAATTTCAGTCGGTTGTAATTGAACCAACTGACCGCAATTGGCGACGGAATATAGCTTCTAATGCTACCCTGAACGAAAAAGTCAGCAGCAGCCATGATGACAGAGCCAGAACTCGAACAGACGACAGCAACACCTGAAACACCTGAAACACCTAAACAGCCTGAAACACCTGAAACACCTGAAACACCTGAAACATCTGACACTCCTGAGGAGGAAACCAAGGAATCAGAAAATGAGGGAATTATCTTCCAAGCGATTGGAATCGTCGTCGGTGACGTTAGCTGGTCAGACGAGGGGCGGGCTATGCTTACTATGGCGGGTCGAGACTATCCCTTGTTTTATACCTCTCGATTACGCAAGGCTTTCAACGCTCTGAAACTGGAAATCAAAAACACTGGCGAAGCGACTCAACGATTAATCGTTTACCCCAGAGTAATCCACTTTCCTCAACGCACTAAGTCGCATCAGATTTCCTTTCAGTTGGTAGGATTCTCGAAAGGAGAACCCGATGGCGTTGCGGCACAATTGGACGATTTTGAGTTTCAGCTGCGTGGCTTGTGGCAATTTATACCTGTTTGTCGAGGACCGGTTATCTCGATTTTCCGTAATTTCAATCGCGATCGCTTAGATTATATCAAGCAAGCCGAACCAGCGCAAAAGGTGAGGTTTATGAAGGCGTCTCACCTCCCGTTGATGTGGAAAGATTCTCCGGTTAAGCCATTCCGATTCAATCCCAAAACCCCCAAAGAGGAGCAAGGACATCCGGTATTTATTCAAGTCAAGGCTAAGTTTTTGCCCACTCGGAATCTTTTTGAGTTTGATGCTCTGTTAGCACCACCCTTGGATAAAGCACCTAAGTTTTTGAAGGCGTCGAAAGCGGACAAGACAGCCGTACAGCAGGAGAAACGGCAGAATAAGTCACTGCAGAAGCCGAGTACGGTAAGGCAGAAGCCAGAAGGTAAAGAACAGCAGTCAGAAGGCAAAGAGCAGAAGCCGAGTATAAAACGGCAGAAGCCAGACGTCAAAAAGCCGAAGGTAGAAACGAAAGAGCAACCGCTTAGTACAGCAGAACAGAACCCAGAAGCCCAAGAACAGGAACCTACTACAGAGGAGCAGAATCCAGAAGCCAAAAAGCCGAAGCCAAGTAAAGTTAGGAAGAGAGTAAAAGCCAAGGAGCAGAAGCCAGAGGACAAAACCGAATAAGGTTTGCTGAATAAGTGTTGTGGTGAGGGGGAGCTCTTGAAGCAATGTAGAGACGTAGCATGCTACGTCTCTTAGCTGGGGGAGCAATGGTACATTTTCGGTGATTCTATCGCCATAGTTGTTATAGATAGTCTCACATTTCCTTGAAGATGAACAACTTTCTCTACGGCTCAAAGCATTGATGGCTATTGATAGAACTGTTCGTCAGTTAAGGGAATGGTGTCTAAATTTAAGGTTACAGTGTTAATAGCTATGCCCAAACTTAAATCATATTTCAAATTCCATATCTTTATAAATAGGCAGATAAAGTTAAGCTAAATCCTGGTAATAGGGTTTCTCCCGATAATTCTGTCGGCAGATTTCGTATTTCTACTGGCTGTCCCCAACGATAAATTTCCACTTGCTGCTGTTGGGGGTTAATTAACCATGCCAATTGCACCCCAGCATCCATGTACTCTTGCATTTTGTCACGCAAAAGTTGCAAATCATCTGTAGCTGACCTTAATTCGATAACAAAATCGGGTGTAATTGGAGGAAATTTACGCCGTTGTTCAGGCGTTAGCGCTTCCCAGCGTTCTCGGCGAATCCAAGCCGCATCTGGGGAACGTTTCGCGCCATTGGGCAACTTAAATATTGTGGAGGAACTGAAGGTATAACCTAGGGCAGATTGCCGGTTCCAGAGTCCCAAATCGACAATTAATTCAGCTTCTCGATTTCCACTCTCTCCGCCAACGGGTGGCATAATAATTAATTCTCCATTCGCCGTCGTTTCAAAGTTAAACTCGCGGTTATTTTGACATAATTGATAAAACTGTTCGTCGGTTAAAAGAATTGTATCTAAATTTAAGGTTACAGTATTCATGGTCTTTGCACTCGCTTAAATTAAATTTAAACTTCCCTATCATTGAATCTACAAATAGGCAGATAAAGTTAAGCTAAATCCCGGCAATAGGGTTTCACCCGATAATTCTGTCGGCAGATTTCGTATTTCTACTGGCTGTCCCCAGCGATAAATTTCCACTTGCTGCTGTTGGGGGTTAATTAACCATGCCAATTGCACCCCAGCATCCATGTACTCTTGCATTTTGTCACGTAGCCGTTGCAAATCGTCGGTGGCTGACCTTAATTCGATGACAAAATCGGGTGCAATCGGGGGAAATTTGCGCCGTTGTTCAGGGGGGAGCGCTTCCCAGCGTTCTCGGCGAATCCAAGCCGCATCTGGGGAACGTTTCGCGCCATTGGGTAACTTAAATATTGTGGAGGAACTGAAGGTATAACCTAGGGCAGTTTGTCGGTTCCAGATGACCAAATCGGCAATCAGTTCAGATTCTCGATTCCCACTTTCTCCGCCAACGGGTGGCATAATAATTAATTCTCCATTCGCCGTCGTTTCAAAGTTAAACTCGCGGTTATTTTGACATAATTGATAAAACTGTTCGTCGGTTAAGTGAATTGTATCTAAATTTAAGGTTACAGTGTTCATTATCTTTGCCCAAGATGATTAGTCTAGTAATAGCAGCTAGGAAATTTATACAAGGTTATAGCAGTTTCGGCTTTCTTCCCGCCAGGGATTCTAATTCCTGGCATAACGCTTACAGCAGTACGCTGTAATAAAGTACAGTAGATAAAAGTCCCCCTTTTTAAGGGGGATTTAGGGGGATCGACAATGTACCGCATAGCAGAGCAAACTGCTGTAAGTCGGCACGCTCCTCGTATTTTGGTGGGCAGTGCCCACCCTACGGTATATCAAGAATAAACTAATGTGCATTTAAATTGGGTATTCTCTGTTTCCTTTCCCTGTTCCCTGTTCCCTGTTCCCTTTGTCTACACCCATGATTTCCACATCTAAAAGGCATTATTGAATAGATGCTACAACGCCTAAACTTTCATTCGCCAGTCTGTCTACAGCACACACCGCATAGGTTCCCGGTGCTAATTCTGCCTCGGTTGTCTCCTCGGGCAAAATTTTGTGCAGTTTCCAGTTCTCGCCTTGCTGCTGATACACTGTCCAGGAGCGAATCTTGGCATTAACTGCAGCATTCCAAATCAGCTTATTTCCAATCACTCTCACCCGAACGGGAATCGCTGGCGATGTATCACTCAGCCACGACATGGTTGGAGATAAGGCGGGTTGATTATAAACAGAGGATTGGAACTTTTCAACGAGTCCCAAACGATTTTCATTAAAGACTTTCATGTTATAAAAGATATTGCCTAGGGAGAGTTGGGGAGCCAGGTTGCGGGTAATATCAACCTGCCGTTCATATTCCAAAAATGACCAGTCTTGAGCATCCAACATACTTAACCGATTGCCGGGATAAATATGTCGCTGTTTTGGATTATTTTCAGTCCACCATTGCAGGAGAACGGGGTAACTTTGTTCTGGGGGGTCAATACGCCAGTATAATTGTGGGGCGATATAATCAATCCATCCTGCTTCTAACCATTTTTTCGGGTCAGCATACAAGGATTCATATTGATCTAACCCTTTAATTTGAGGCGGTTGTCCGGGACGATAAATGCCAAAGGGACTAATGCCAAATTTAACCTGTTTCTTAGTAGCGCGAATCCCGCTATAAAGGCGCTGCACCATTTGATTTACATTATCCCGCCGCCAATCGCCTCGGCTAAGAGTGCCGCCTGCGGCTTGATAAGCGTTATATGTTTTTTCATCGGGGAACTCTTCACCCGCGATGGGATAGGGATAAAAATAATCATCCAGATGAATGCCATCAACGTCGTAGCGCCGCACCACATCCATGATTACGTTATAGGTTAAATCTTGAACCACTTTCACCCCAGGGTCCATCCACTGCTGATTGCCATATTTATACACGTATTCCGGATGAGTGACGGTAATGTGAGGGGCGACACTGGCGGAACTTTGGGAAGAGGTTTTGGCGCGATAGGGGTTAAACCAGGCGTGGAGTTCAATATTGCGCTGATGACAAGCCGCGATCGCAAACTCTAAGGGGTCATAATAAGGATCGGGAGCTTGACCTTGTATGCCAGTTAACCATTCACTCCAGGGTTCTAACTCAGAGGCATAAAAGGCATCACCTGTCGGTCGAATTTGTAAGATTAACGCATTTAACTGAAGTTCCGCCATGCGGTCAATAATTTGTAACAATTCCCGTTGCTGTTGGGCAACCGATAAGCCTCGTTGGGGGGGCCAATCGATGTTCCAAACTGTCGCCACCCACACCCCGCGAAACTCCCGTTGATGGCTCAGTTTCAGAGTTTTCTGACGCACGATAATATAGTCTGAGCCAATGGCGTCAAGTTCACCCGTATAGACTAATGCCTGGTAAATAAACGCGGCAACATCCGCACGAGTGGCGGCTTTGAGGGGATTGAAGCGTTTAACCTCTGGGTAATTCACCACCATTCCGGTATTGGTTGCGATCGCAATCCGATCAATAGCATAGCTGGGAATGTCACCAAAATCTTGATAGAGTTCCGGTAGGGCGGCTTTCACCTCCGTTAATCCAGCAGTGGTTATCTCCAATCCCGTTATCAGAGACACCAACACTTCCACTCTGGCAATACTCGCCTCTGGGCGAAACCGATTTCCCGGATACCCCGACATAAACCCGGTTTGATACGCCTTAGCAATCGCCCCAGTTGCCCAATGTTTGACAGGAACATCCACAAACGGAACATTCGGGCGTTTACTGGGTTTAGAAAAAGCATTTTGTAACAACGCCGCAAACTGCGCCCGACTCATGGGATCATTAGGACGAAAACGCCCATCGGGAAAGCCACTAATCATACCCGCCTGGGCTAACCCTTCAATAAATGAACGCGCCCAGTGGTTTTGGATATCGGGGAAACGGGGAGTTGATGCTGCCATAAAGATTCGTCACCTAGCTAAGTAGTTGGACTTTCATTAAAGTTAACGGTAGGGATCATCATTGTCATTCGTCATACTCGCGCAAGCGAGAAGCAAGCTACGTCATTTGTCATTTGTAAGGATTTAAGGCGGGTTTACCAAACTTAATTTAGTTGAGTTTATTTCCACTAACCTAGTTAAATAACACTGATTGAGTAGGCACGAATATTTTGATCGACGGTGGCAATGGTTAAACGATGGTGCAAAGCCTGACAGATAAGCATTCTATCAAAGGGATCACGGTGTAATAAAGGCAGCTTGATAAGTTGAGCAACACTATCCTCATCGAGACTAAGGCTAGCAATTTGATGGCGAACCCGCTGTTGTGGTAAATAGATTTCGGGGGACTGCGGCAGAGTTAGCTTGCCTAGCTGATATAGGACTTACACAAAGCCCCTATGTGTAGGGTGTGTTAGCGTAGCGTAACGCACTTTTCCCACTTAAGCATTTGGGGAGCATCAAAACCCTTGATATATCGTAGGGTGGGTTGAGCGAAGTCGAAACCCACCAGCCTTAAGCCAATAAAAAGGAGAACAAAAGCGAACTTCCATAAAAACTCAAGCAAATTTCATTAAATCCATACTTGTGTCATCTTGTCAAGACATAATATTTCATCAGTTGACCGTTAATTAAGTTGCCATTTATTATTTGCCCGTAATGGATCACTGACTTTAGTTTAGGTCAAGGAGACAAACTGGGTTTAACCAACGGTGTCACCTTTAACGATTTGTTCTTCCAAGGGAACGAGATTCGGTACAACGGTCAAACCTTAGCCATGTTGAGTGGAATTAATACGTCAACGCTGACTGAAGACGCTTTTGTATCCATTTAGTCACCATTGTAGAGACGCGCCATGGCGCGTCTCTACATATTGGATTGATGTTTGCTCAATAAAAACCACCAAAGTTCTGCACCAATTAATACAACTCCCCCTAAAGTAACACTCACTTTCAGGAGTAACGGTTGCTCAATTTTGCTAAATTGACTCGTTTTCTGGGACGGATGTTCTGATAGTTTAGCCGTAGCCGGATTAACAGCAACTCCGAATACAAGTCCTAAACTAATCAGATAGGCTAAGATTTTAGGTTTAGTTGCCATTGGTTTGATTCCTCCTCAAGGGTAGTAAAGGGCGACCCGATAAAATTGAATAGATTTGAGTTGTTCATTGATTTCAGCGGGTCGCCCCTACAGAATTTTGGGCTTAAAATTCCGTAATCGTAATGCATTTGTGACCACAGAAATTGAACTCAGTGCCATGGCTCCCCCGGCGATAATTGGATTCAACAATACACCCAAAAACGGATAAAGAATTCCCGCCGCAATCGGAATTCCTGCGGTGTTATAAATAAAGGCAAAAAACAGATTTTGGCGAATATTTTGCATCGTGGCTTGGCTGAGTTGAATTGCCGTAACCACCCCGTTTAAATCCCCGGAAATTAGGGTAATATCACTGGCTGCCATAGCCACATCCGTACCCGTACCAATAGCTATTCCCACATCCGCTTGGGCTAAGGCTGGGGCGTCATTAATGCCATCGCCTACCATAGCAACAATACGATTTGAATGTTGATTGTTGATAGTGTAGGGGCGGGTTTTACCGATAAGGTTTAGGAAAAAACCACTAATTTTACTAAACCCGCCCTGGCTATTTGTTGATTGTGGAGTCTTCTTAATCGCTTGACTTTGTAGGGAACGGATGACATCCGATTTCTGATCGGGGCGCACTTCGGCAAAGACGTGCTGGATACCAATTTCTCGTGCGATCGCGTCTGCTGTTTGTTGATTATCCCCTGTTAACATCACTACTTGCAACCCCAGGCGTTGCAGTTTCTTTACCGCCTCGACGGAGGAGGGTTTTAAGGCGTCAGCAATACCGACTAATCCCTCCATCTTACCATCCACAGCAATCCAAGCCGTTGTTTTTGTCGCCGCTTCCCAGGTTTGTTTCTGGGATTGTAGGGATTGGGTATCAATTTCTAATGCATCCATCCAGCGTTGAGTGCCAATTTGAATCCGGTGATTCTCCACTTCACCTTGTACGCCCATTCCGGCTACGGCTTCAAAGTTTTGTACGTCGGGTAAGGGGAATTCTACGCCTTGAGATTTGGCATAGTTAACAATGGCTTCGGCTAAGGGATGTTCTGAAAGCCGTTCTACAGCGGCGGCTAATCGCAGGAGTTTAATTTCATAACTATCTGCGGTTCCTTTGACGGTTACATAGTCAGTTACACTGGGTTTTCCTTCGGTAATCGTACCCGTTTTATCCAGAACAATTGCCTGGAGTTTATGGGCAATTTCTAAACTATCTCCCCCTTTAATTAAAATGCCATTTTCTGCGCCTAAACCCGTACCAACCATAATCGATGTCGGAGTAGCTAATCCTAAGGCACAGGGACAAGCAATAATTAAAACGCCAACCGTGGTAATCGTGGCAAGGGTAATATTACCCATCACATTAAACCAGATCAAAAAGGTCGCGATCGCAACCGCAATCACAACGGGTACAAACCAGCCCGTGACTTGATCCGCGAGTTTCTGAATTGGGGCTTTTGACCCTTGCGCTTCTTGCACTAATTTGACAATTTGCGCCAATACGGTATCTTTCCCCACTCGTGATGCGCGGAATTTAAAACTCCCGGTTTTATTAATCGTAGCGCCAATCACTTCATCCCCCGCTTGTTTTTTCACCGGGATAGGTTCACCCGTTACCATGGATTCATCAATCGTGGATGCACCATCAACCACTTCTCCATCCACAGGAATCTTTTCCCCAGGGCGCACAACAATAATATCATCGACGATTACCTGTTCAATGGGAATATCAACCTCTTCACCTTTCCGAATTACCCGCGCGGTTTTTGCTTGTAATCCCATTAACTTACGAATCGCTTCTGAGGTTTGACCTTTTGCCCGATTTTCTAAGAGTCGCCCTAATAAAATGAGGGTAATAATCATGGCGGCGGGTTCGTAGTAGACATCCGGTGACAAGCCTTGGGCGATTAAAAAGCCAGGGAAAAATGTAACAAACAGAGAATAGAAATAAGCGGAACCTGTCCCCAGCGCTACCAGTGTATTCATATCCGCGCCATGGCGTTTAAAGGCTTTCCACGCGCCGACAAAGAAGGATTGACCGCACCAAAAGAGTACAGGTGTACTTAAAGCCAGTTGCACCCAAGCATTATGTAGCCAGGAGGGAAAATAGGGAATGTGTAATCCTGTCATGGCGGGAAGTGAACCGACAACGAGGAGGAGACTGATAACGCCGCCGACGATAACTTTACGTTTGAGATCCCGTTGATGGGCTTCTCGTGCGGATTTTTCGGCGTCGGTGTCTTCACCCATTCGGGTGGTATCTAAGGGTTGCGCCCCATATCCAGCATCGGCGACGGCTTTTTGGATGCTGTCTAAATTTGTCGCTTTGGGATTATAGGTTACAGAACCTTGTTCCATGGCAAAGTTAACATTACAGTCAACAACGCCAGAAACACCTTGTATGGCTTGTTCAATGGTGGCGGCGCAAGAGGCGCAACTCATTCCTTGTAGTCGTAGATGGCTGGTTTCCATGGTTGACTCCTGGTAGTAGCAGTTTGTAGAGACGCGCCATGGGGCGTCTGGGGCTCTGGGTTCTCATAGCTGAAAACTAGGATGGGTGAGGGTTGTGGCTGAAGTGGATACAGGGGAGCAATGGCACGTCTGAATGGTGTATGTTTATAGGATAAAGTCTCCAGTCGAAGGGAGAGTCAAGGGAGATTGTGTAGGGGCGGGTTTTACAACTATCTTTTCGGTTGCACCTAGATGTGACTAAACCCGCCCCATACATAAATGACAGGGGTTTCCATTCGCCCCCTTACCAACCCCAATTTTCGATGAAATCCGAGAGGGGGTAGGTGTTTTTTTTCGCGAGTCTGAGTTTTGGGCTGTATTTCTTGTCTCATCTGGGTTTGAGGGATTTTGCCTCAGCGTGAGGTTCTCGGAAACGCTGAAAGCATTACTGGGACTGGGTTTGAATGGGTTGGTTTTTGGATACCTCTTGTCGGCTGAAGCTGGAAATGATATATTAAGTGGAGGTTCTCGGATTTGTACCTTGAAAACTAAATACAGTAAGCGTTTCAGAGGTCGGCAGTCTAAATTCCCCTGAATCCCTATCAGGGATTGAAACGATGATTTTGGCGTTTGCCGTGTTCCTCCCAATTTGGTCTAAATTCCCCTGAATCCCTATCAGGGATTGAAACAACATTTAAGCATCTTCCGTTAATAATAAATAGGTCTAAATTCCCCTGAATCCCTATCAGGGATTGAAACCTGACCAATCTGACGTTTGATAAGACTTATCGTGTCTAAATTCCCCTGAATCCCTATCCGGGATTGAAACTTTCAAAGTTTTATTTAATAATTCAAGATCTACTGTCTAAATTCCCCTGAATCCCTATCAGGGATTGAAACCTCACTCACAAAGGATTCGGCTTCGATGTCCTCCGGTCTAAATTGCCCTGAATCCCTATCAGGGATTGAAACATGTGGATGAAGAAATTAAAGAATGTGAAGCAAGTCTAAATTCCCCTGAATCCCTATCAGGAATTGAAAGGGCACGGCAATGCCGTGCCCCTACAATTATTTTATTGAAATGTTGGAATTTCCGTGAATTCCTATGAGGGATTAAAATTAGCGCCGGGAATGCGATCGCGTCTGAAACCAGATAATAATTCCCATAATCAGCAGCATAAGAGAAATAGTACACTCATTAAGAACCTCAAACAAACCCTGGCGAATGGAATTTGTGAAACCCGCGCAGGCGGGTTTAGTTTGTGTAGCTGCGGTTTGAACCGCCCTACTTCTCTAATTTCTAACTTTGCCCATATTTCGTTCCATTGTGCCAATATCTTCTTTGGCTTTCCCTTGAATTTGGTCGCTGGTTCCCGAACCGAATACTTTGTCAACGGGGTTACTATCAGCAACGATAAACGGTGTCGTTTTCACAGTTACCGCCTGGGCTGTAGGCATGGGATTAAATAATGTGCCTGTCCAAGTCAATGCCACTAATGCTATCGACAAAAGAACTGACAGCATCTTTTTAGCGCAGTATCGTTGAGAATTGCCCGAAATTGAAATTTTATTGATTATCCTGAACATACTTAATTGAGAATTTAGAACTTGAACTCCATAACTATAACCCATTCAACCCTGTTCAGGATTCATCCCTTAGATAGACATTTTGATGAGTTGACCTGATTTCGCAACCAAGTCAACCAGGTTTCTAATCCTTCACCTGTTTTAGCCGAGAGCCGAATAATCCTAACCTGGGGATTGATTTGACGCACGTTAGATTCCAGACGGTTGAGATCAATATCCAGGTAAGGGGCTAAGTCGATTTTGCTAATTAATAAGCAGTCTGCTGCTTGAAACATAATTGGATATTTCAAGGGTTTATCCTCTCCCTCAGTAACACTTAGAAGTGCCACTTTCCCATGTTCTCCCACTTCAAATTCAGCCGGACAAACCAGATTACCGACATTCTCGACAAAAACCAGATCAAATTCCGCTGGATTGTATTCCGCTGCTAACGTGTGAAGTCCTCCTGATACCATTTTTGAGTCAAGATGACAGGAACGTCCAGTATTAATCGCAATCACAGGAACGCCGTATTGACGCAGCCGTTCGGCGTCTAATTCAGTTGTCATATCCCCTTCAATGACTGCCATTTTTAAGTCATGATTCAGGGCGGCTAGGGTACGCTCCAACAGTACTGTTTTCCCCGCACCGGGGCTACTCATGATATTCAGGCAGGTAATTCCCCACTGATCAAAATGGGCGCGATTGTGATTGGCTCCCGCTTGGTTAGCGTGGAGTAAGTTAATTTCTAAAGCAGCTTCAACGGTTTGGTGCATTGTTAGTTAGGCTGAATAAGTAATAACAAATGACAAATGACAAATGACAAATGACAAATGACAAATGACAAATGACAAATGACGAATGACAAATGACATTTCTGCCGTCAACTTTAAGTTTGCCCACCTGCTTACATTTCAACACAAGATTGAGCATATTCAATGCGATCGATTTTTAGTTCTCGTCCCGAACGAATATCCTCCATCGGAGATTGACAACTAGGACAAGAATAGTGCAATCCGATTTTGGGTTTGTATTCCTCTTGACAAGCGTGACAGAATGCGACCAAAGGCGTCTCGTGAATGGCTAATTTTACCCCCTCTAAAAAACCAGTTTGAGTCTGTGCCGCAAACGCAAATTGCAAACTAGCAGGTTCCACACAAGTGAATTGCCCCACTGTCAGGTTAATGGTATCAATTTGCGGACGAGAGGGTTGTTCCTCCCACCATTGGCGGACTGTCAAAATTAATGCTTTGGTCATATCGGTTTCATGCACGCTTTATCCCTCCCCCAACTTTCTCAATTTCTGCCATTTTCTACTCAAAGAAATTAAACCCATTCCACCATTTCAGCTTGACAATTCATTTGAATGTAATCAGGCTTTTCCTGGCGAGGAAGCTGACCCGATACGACTAAATGACCCATCGTATCACAAATCACCCGGGTTGCCATGAGCGAGGTCATATCACTAATATCATAGGGTGGTGAAACTTCGACCACTTCTAACCCACAAACCGGAACATTTTGGACAATTTTCTTCAGCAGATAGAGAGCTTCACGGGGCAGCAACCCACCCGGTTCGGGCCACCCGGTTCCGGGAACAAATCCAGCATCAATACAATCAATATCAAAACTAATCCAGACACAATCTGTCCCATCAGTGGCTCGCTTTATCGCAAAATCGGCTGCCGCATCTAATCCCATTTCTGTAATATCAGTAACGGTGAGAATATTCGTAGCTCGTTCTCGACAAACTTTAACCCCTTGACGCGGAACTTGCCAGCCACCAATTCCCAGTTGAACTAGGTTTTTAGCCGGAGCATTTTTGATATTAGTGGCGTGAAACCAGGGACAGGTATGCATCCGTTCATCGAGATCGGTTTCTTGGGTATCGACATGGCGATCAAAGTGAATAATGCCCACTTTTTTATCCCCCAGATGCCGACAAATTCCCCGCACCGTGGCAAATCCAATGGAATGATCGCCGCCTAAAATAATTGGGAATGAACCGGAACTAAAAACGTGAGCAATTCCCTTGGAGATTTGGTCAAAAGATTTTTCATTATTCGCTGGGATTGTAAAAATATCGCCCACATCACAGAGGGTAATTTGTTCGCGTAGATCAACACCTAATTCAAAATTATAAGGCGTATACAAGGCGCTAATCCGACGAATCCCTTGGGGACCAAACCGCGTACCTGGGCGATAGGTTGTACCGGAATCATGGGGAACTCCGATAATCGCTACGTCATAATTACCAACTTGACGCACGTCTTCTAAATAGGGCGCTTTCATAAAGGTATTAATCCCAGCATAGTGGGGCAATTCACCTCGCGAAAACGTAGGAATTGTGCGATCGCGGATACTTTCAGCGGCTTCTAAACCGTAGTCTAACCCTTGGTTTACTTCTTGTTGCCAGCCGGTTAAAGGGAGCTGTTGTTCTCGTTCTAAAGCACGTTGAGCTTCGCTGGGGTATCCATCGGGGTTGTGATTCTGGCGTTGAAATGGAAATGACTCACTCATAAATTTCTCCAGATTAATGTCACCAAAAAACAGAAAAAATACCCAGGAGACTGACGACTTTTACCTTCGCCAACATCTCCCGGGCTTTTCTCCCGCCGTGGGGCTACCGATTTTATGCTCCATGAGGATGGAGGAAAATCTTTTTGGGGTAACCTGCTTCTCTCGGACCAGTCATTTCAGCGGTTGAATCTGAAATCGGAACCCTAGAAGCTAATTCTATTTCGCTTTATTTATAATTACTATTATTTGATTGGATGAAAATGTATAAAAAGTTACAAAAAAATATTTAAATTTTCTGATGAATCGCCAGTTTATTATTGACAATTTGCTTGTTGTAAGCTAATATTAATTCTCTGGCGATAAGCAAGAAGTGGGCTCTTGCGTATTCCCCACTATAAAACGCCGGAAGCGTCGTTCTGAAACGGAACCCCAAAGGAAGCCTACAACCGTACCCGTAGGGTCGGTGTAGGAGGACGTGACCTTATCATGT
>NZ_JAVKBY010000012.1:0-21507 GCF_040222985.1 Coleofasciculus sp. F4-SAH-05 | reverse complement strand
TCAAGAAAACGGGCTTACCTGTTGAGGTTGGTACTGGTGGTCGCACCAAGTACAACCGAACTATTCGTGGTCTGGATAAAACCCACTATTGGGATGCTGCTTGTGTAGGGGCATCAACCCCAGAGCAACTGAACACGACGGGGCTTAAACCCCTACTGATTGCTGCCAAGGGACATGGGACTCGCCAAGCGTGCCGTACCGATAAGTGGGGTTTTCCACAGCGTTATTGCTCCCGAAATAAAGTCCACAAAGGCTTTCAAACTGGAGATATTGTGAAAGCGATAGTTACCAAGGGCAAAAAAGTCGGGACTTATGTGGGGCGTGTAGCTACTCGTGCCTCTGGCAGCTTCAATATTTCAGCGAGGAACGGATTAGTTCAGGGCATTAATCACAAGTATTGTAAATTTATGCACAAAAAGGATGGGTATTCCTATGCAAATTAAGTTGGATATTTTCTGGGTATTGAACCCCAGAAAATATCCCCCGTTTCCTCCCGCCACTGACCTGGGTACAGGTTCAGTGGGGGTCTCCACGGAGGAAGACAGATGAAAAAGCCCTCTATCTATCTAAAAACGTTTTCCCTGATGTTGTCTCTGGGATTAGTGATGAGTGCCAGTGCCATGGCAATCGCTGGTTTCAAACCCACTTCGTCCAGTTACAATGATCAGAAGTCTTCGGAAACCCTCTTCGCTGGAAATAAGGGGCTGCGATTTCGCAACAGAAAAATTAGAGCGTCTCGGTGGAGAACTCCAGGATTCTCGCGAGGTTCTGGTATGTGTTATGGAGAGGAAGTCGAGGTTACACCCTTAGTACCAGAAGTTGCGGAAAAAAACACAGTTCCAGTTGAAGTGACTGTACAGCCTAATCCGACGTTCTTGGTTTATGTGGGTGAGACTCAAGCCAAGGAAGCAGAATTTGCATTGCTGAGTCCAGACAAAGGGATTATTTATCACGAAATGGTTTCTCTAAACGAAACGCCAGGAATTGTCATGTTCACTCTGCCAGAGCCGATGACAGAGGAAGAGGAGCTACTCAAGGAATCGGAAAAGTACCAGTGGGTATTTTCTCTTAGTTGTGATCAGGGGGGTGATGCTTCTGGGAATTTGACAATCGAAGGGTGGGTTGAGCGTGTTTCTCCAGAAACCGAACTTGCTCAAAAGTTAGCCAATGCATCAGAACGAGAAAAGGCAGCTATTTTTGCTGAATATGGCTTCTGGATGGACGCAGCAGGTACATTGGCTCAATTACGTCAGGATTATACCGATGATCCTCAAGTTCAAGAAAATTGGCAATCTGCCTTGAACTTTGCCGGTTTAGATCAACTAATTGAAGAACCGTTGGTTAGTCGCTCTGGGTCAACTGTTGAAACCAATGCTGAAAATTAAGCTGTTTGACTCAAGGTTTTGAGTGATAGGTTCAAGGGAAAAGGTTTAACCTTTTCCCTTTTTGATCACTGACAGTGATTATTTGGCAACCTCTTTACACGCTCGCGGTTTCCCGCAAGGCATCCAGCACGGTATCGTGAATCACACCATTGCTGACAATAACCCCCTGATTATCCGAAAGTTTGGCACCCAGAGAAAAGTTGAGGGCTTTCCCGTGCATATCGGTAACTCGTCCGCCCGCTTCCTCAACCACAATCGTTCCCGCCGCGTGATCCCAAATCTTTTCCCGATAATCGGGTGATTTAGGTGATGGCAAACGCAGGTAAAGCGATGCACGACCCGACGCGACTGCACCATACTTGGCTTGAGAGTCCATCCGCAACGAAGGCGCGGTAATGCCTACGGCTTTGGCAACGGCATCCTGTCGGGAATGATCCCCGTGACCGGATTCCACACTCTCCACAAAACGCATCGCTTCCGCATTATCCGCCTTTGTCACCTGAATCGGCTGAGGTTCTCCGCCAGAGAGGGGAACCATGGTTGCACCCTGACCCCGTACCGCGACGAATAGGACACCCTTTTCTCCATCAGGTTGATCTGGGGAAACGGGTAGGGCGGGACAAACTAGAACACCCAGTTTCACTTCACCCAATTCTACTAGCGCTAAAGCCACAGCATATTGGTCTTGACGCAGAAACCCTTTTGTGCCATCGATGGGGTCTAATGTCCAATAGCGTCCACCAATCTGACTATTACCGCGATCAATCCAGTCCAATACCTGATCCGGTGTCGCATCACCAACGACAGACTTGACGTAGTGCGTTACCCGATTCAGTTGATCAGCCATTTCGGGTTGACGCAACTGGTACGCATCTTCTTCGCCCACCACGAGGTCATCAGGAAACGCCATCGCTAACGCTCGACAGATAACCGCCTGGGAACCCAAATCCGCCACCGTGACTGGACTTTTATCGCTCTTTTCCATGGCTTCAGTCACCTGTTCTTGGCGAACTTGCTCACAGAGTTTGGCTGCTGTCAGCGCTGCCTCAATAGCTACCTGTTTTTCTTGCTCGTAAGACATGATAAATCTCTATTGCTCCATAATACTCTCAAAAAACCTGGCTAAGGACGGGAAGGTAAAACACCCAATTAAGCGGCTTTAGCCCGTCCTTACCCCCAGACCACTATTTTTTATGCGGGTAACGAGGGCAATCGCCATCGTGGGGGCTTGCGTAAAAAACTCTTATTCGTGAGCCTTTCAACGTTGATACCCTGCTACTGGTAGAGAAGCCGCTTCCCGTATTACCTTGAGTACCGTTTGGTTGCACCCTTGGGCTAGGTTTAACTGTCCCGATGTCACCACTGATCACGATCTGCCCTTTCCCTGTAGCCGGATTAATCTGTACAGTAGCAAATGGCTAGGAGCGATCGCTGTAACGTATTGCCGCTTCCATAATGACCTCTCGGCAGAGTGATCATCAAGGTTCTCGCCAAGATTTCAGGGGAGATGGGGGAGCGGGGGGAGATGGGGGAGCGGGGGGAGATGGGGGAGCGGGGGGAGATGGGGGAGCAGGGGAAGCTGGGGAGGCAGGGGAAGCTGGGGAGGCAGGGGGAGCTGGGGAGGCAGGGGAAGCTGGGGAGGCAGGGGGAGCTGGGGAGGCAGGGGAAGCTGGGGAGGCAGGGGAAGCTGGGGAGGCAGGGGGAGCTGGGGAGGCAGGGGAAGCTGGGGGAGCTTGTAGAGATGTTCCACTGAAACCTCTAGGAGCTAATTCTGGTTTTGTTGGATATAAGATTTAAACACATCCACTAATTCAGAACGGCTGACAATCAGCGTGGGAAACGATCGCCCACCATAATCTTGACCGACTTTCAACGGGAAAATTGGGTCTGATGCCAACGCCACCCAAACCGCACCTGCGGCTTTGACAATTACCCACGCCCCAGCAATATCCCAAATTTTGGGTGTGGCTTCCATCCCGCCAAGAACCGCTCCTGTGGCAACGGTAATGAAGTTATAACTGGCAACCCCTAACATGCGAATTTTACAGGGGAAGGGTTGCTGTAAGAGGGAGGTACTGCGAGAGCAAAGGTTGAAAAAGTGATTACTACTGAGTTGATCAGGGCTACTGTGGATGGAAAACTCATTCATAAACGCGCCAGGGATAATATCGGGTAATCCAGATTCTCCCGCCCAAAAGCCATGAAAGGATTGCCCAATGGGGGGAAAATGAACATATCCGAACACAGGTGTGCCGTGATACAGCAAGCCCAGAGAAATCCCCCAAATCGGGATACCTCGGGTAAAGTTAGTCGTACCATCTAAGGGATCGATAATCCAACACCACTCTGTATCTGGAAAGCGATGTTCCCCTTCCTCACTGAGGATTCCGTGACTAGGAAACCGAGACGCGATCGCCCGACGAATCGTCTCATCCGCCCAATGATCTGCTTGGGTTACCAAACTCCCATCCGCTTTCTGCGACGCCTGACAGCAGCGAAAATCAGGCAGGAGTTGGATACCGACATGGTTGGTAATATCTTTGGCAAAGTCGAGTACAGACGCCCAAAATTCCTTCATTGGTTAAACATCCATTACATAATCCCTCATCCGGAGTTCCAGGACAGAAATTGTCACACCCCAAATTAGGTCAGGGCGGGTTTCGTTACATCTGGGTCAACCCAAACCGATAATCGTCAAACCCGCCCCTACAATATTAACCATCTAAATCGCTTTCCATAACCGTCGCGATCGCTTGCTTGGTATTATCCCGGAATTCTTGCACGTTCACTCGTCCCAAAAACCAAATAGCGGCAATCATCCCCACGGCTTGCAAGGCAAACACCAAGCCATAAGCTAACACAGGTGCGGTAAACAGGGCTTCTCCAATGGACAACACCCAACCGCCGATAAAGGTGGCTAACCCCCGCGCCATCGCTTGGGCTAATCCCCATGCACCGATAAAGGTTCCGGCGGTTTCCGCTGCTGTTAAATCCAGCATCAGACTTAATCCTCCCGTCGTGGTGATTCCCGCCGCTAGACCAAATAACAGCATCGCTAGCTTCAAAATCTCCCCCTGTTGGGTAAATCCGGCTAGAATAATCAGGCAGAAGCTAATGGCTACGGATAGACACCCCAACTTCGTCGTATTCTGCTTACCGATACGAGGTACGACTAAAAACCCGGTGGTACTCACACCGATTAATGTGCCTAAGCCCCAATAGGAGTTGAGCCGAGTCGTTTCACTAATGGGCATGCCAAAGACATCAGCGCCATAAGGTTCCAACACGCCTTCCTGCATAAACAGACTAATTGTCATCACCAGTAAAAAGGTGAAAAATAAACCGGTTTGGCGACTGGCGGTTAACACTTTCAGCGCTCTACCCAACGTAACTTGGTCTTCTCGCTCCACTAAACTTGAACGGGAGGCGTAGCGGGAGTATTTTTTCTCAATTCCCAGAGTTGCCAGCAGGGTTAATCCGATCACCACCAGTGGCACGATGATAAACAGACGGTTGAGGGGAGTCTGTAATGTGGCTAAGGGTGATGACAGAACCTCTGCACTAACCTGTGAGCCTGTTTCTGTCGGATCAAGACTTTTGAGCAAGATACCTCCAGTAATCCCGCCGATAATAATACCCACCATCAGCATTGACCAGGTTGTGCCGATTAACTTGGAGCGATTGTCCTCATCCGAAACATCCACCAGCATAGCGGTAAATGGGGTGGAACTAGCACTCAGGGCTAAACCATAGAGGGTAAAAATTAATGCTAATACCCCTGTCCAGCCTACTATCTCAGTATTTAATGTCCAGCCTCCAGCGGTTTGTACGGCTGCACCCAGTTGCCACATCACCTGAACCGCCAAAAAAGCCGCGATCGCAAATCCGGCGGTGCCCAGCCAAACATAACCACTGCGGTGATATCCAAAGAGGGGTTTAGCATCAGAAAGTTGACCAAACCAAATTCTCGCCGGGGCAACCAATTGATGCATGGCTAATACCCCCGTAGCATAAGCGGGATTAATCCCCAGTTCGCTAATCATCACCCGGTTGAGGATACCTAAGGTAAGAATCGCCATAATCCCTAACCCCATCTGGAATAAACCCAGGCGGAACATGGTTAAAATATTGATTCTAGGCAGGGGTTTGTCTGGGGATGAGGGAGTAGGTGGGGACTGAGTAAAATCACTGGTTTCCATAGCCGTTCAGATGCGATCGCTTTTTTTGGATGACCTGATAAAACTATACGTTTCCTGAGAGTCTGTAACCAATAAACCCGATAAAATCCAAGAAGTATGAACAAATGTAACAAACTCAGAGCGCAGGGAATGACAATTCAGACAACCACCTTAGTTGACAGAGGATAGAGAAAGATAGAATAAACGTAAATTTTGGCTCGGCAAAGACTATGGCAACCCTCTTCCTTGACCTATCTCCAGAACTTGAACAACAACTCCTCTGTCTCCCACCCAACGACAAACTTCGCCTCATCCAACTGCTTGCCCAGAGTCTCAACGATCTTTGGAGTAGCCCGTCCCCAGAACCCTCCACCCAGCTTTCCGAGTTTTTTCGCTGCTCTCCCTTGGCTGAAGTCGCTGCCACTGGAGAACTCGACCTCAGTCGCGATCGCTCTCTCCCAGGCGATCGTTTTGTCCTCTACCAGTAATGGATTCTTTGATTGCCGCGATCGCCCTTCAACATTCTCTGCATCTGGTTACCCGAAACGAAAACGACTTTGCCAAGACGGGTGTCGCGATCGTAAATCCTTGGTCTACTTAGGCTGTTTGAGCATCCGACCTCATCTAAAAGTCCCCACCAGCAAAACCCGATAAAATAAACATTAATAAATGTAACGAATTGGGAGCGCAGGGAATGACAATTCAAACCACCACCTTGGCTGAAAATGGTCCCACCGTAACCAGCGTCGGTATTGGCACTTGGGCGTGGGGCGATACGCTGTTTTGGGGCTACGGCAAAGAGTATGGAGTATCTCAGGTACGAGACGCCTTTGCCGCTACCTTAGATGCAGGAGTTAGCTTTTTTGACACGGCGGAAGTGTACGGATTGGGAGAATCCGAATCACTGTTGGGACGGTTTATGAAAGAATTCGGACGTCCAGCCCAGATAGCCACAAAATACTTCCCGGTTCCCTGGCGGTTTACATCACAGTCGGTGTCTGATGCTTTAACGGCTAGCTTAAAACGGTTACAGGTTGAGCAAATAGAACTGTATCAGGTTCATTCTCCCTTTAGCTTCTTCATGAGTCAAAAAACCCTAATGAATGCCCTGGCGGATGAGGTGCAACGGGGGAGAATTGCCACGGTGGGGGTGAGTAATTACTCCGCCGAACAAATGCGGGAAGCACACGGTTATCTAGCCGCCAGAGGAATTCCCTTAGCCGTAAATCAGGTGCAATATTCCCTACTGGAGCGGAAAATTGAACGGAATGGGGTTTTGGATACAGCGCGGGAGTTGGGGGTGACGATTTTGGCGTATAGTCCTTTAGCCCAAGGATTATTAACCGGGAAGTATACCCCAGAAAATTACGTGAAACCCACAGGGGCGCGTAGTCTTGATCCGCGTTTTAGCAAAGGGGGGTTAGAGAAGATTGCGCCTGTGATTAAACTGTTGCGTCAATTGGGGGAAAAATACGATCGCACTCCCGCACAGGTAGCGTTAAATTGGTTAATTGCCCAAGGGGTAGTGCCAATTCCGGGCGCGAAAACAGCCCAGCAAGCCCAGGAAAATGCTGGGGCGTTAGGGTGGAGTTTAAATCCGAGTGAGGTGGAACAGTTGGATCAGGTGACTCGTGGTTTGTAGAGACGTAGCATGAGGAGTCTCTACACCTAGCGCAAACGGATGAATTTTTCAAGCTTTGACGCTATATCTGACATAACCTATAGTCAAGGTTTAGCAACAATTAACAGCAGATTATCACATGGTCCGAGAGCTTGAGCGAGAACGCATCAATGGTGATTTTCCGGAAACGGCAGCGACGGCAAACCCGGTGTTTTTCAGAACCTACAGCCGCCGCACCGCTAAGGGTAGAGAGACGTGGAAGGAGGTGTGCGATCGCACTATCCAAGGCTTAAGCAAACTGGGTAAGCTGACTCCAGCAGAAACCGCCCTGCTGGAACGGATGATGCATCAAATTAAAAGTTTACCCTCAGGACGCTGGTTATGGGTCGGCGGCACCGATTGGCTGGAAAATCCGGAGAATTTCTCTGGCGCTTATAATTGTACGTCCACAAATGTGTTAGATTGGCGTGCCTTTGGCTTAATGATGGACCTCGCCATGATGGGCTGCGGCACAGGGGCAGTTTTAGAACCCCAATACATCAACCAGTTACCCCCAATTCATAATCACTTAAATGTAATCTTAGCGGGGGAAATTGGCACAACGCCATCGGAGAAACGGCGGGAAAAAACCGAGGTCAAAATTGATGGGAATCAGGTGACAATTTATGTCGGAGACTCCCGTCAAGGGTGGGTTCAGTCATATCAAAGTCTGTTGGAATTATCCACAGATAAACGATTTTCTGGTGAAGTTCAGGTATCCATTAATGTGAGTGATATCCGTCCCGCCGGAGAATCGTTAAAAGGCTTTGGCGGGGTGGCAAATCCGATTAAATTACCGGAACTGTATCAGCGATGTGCGGCGATTTTAAATAAAGCCGTGGGACGGCAATTAAATTCAGTCGAATGCTGTCTATTAATTGATGAAGCTGCTGTTGTGGTTGTAGCCGGAAACGTGCGTCGTTCTGCCGGTATGCGCCAGGGGATTAGTAATGATGAAAAGTTTGTTAATGCTAAAGATAACCTGTGGCAACAAGATGAACATGGAAATTGGCGGATTGATCCGGAACGCGATGCGTTGAGGATGGCGAATCATTCCCGTGTTTTTCATCATAAACCCACCTTAGATGAATGTATTGCAGCGGTTCGCAAACAATATTATTCTGGTGAAGGTGCGATTCAATGGGCGGGAGAAGCCGTAGCACGAGCAAGTTGTGATTTGTTAACAACTCAAGCCTTGAGAAAAGAGTTTCTGCAAGCCTACGAACAAGGAAAAGCGAGTCACTGGTTACAGGAAAAGTATCCGAATTTGACACCTGATGAAATTGAGCATCGCTTGCAGCGGTTTGGCTTAAATCCCTGCGTGACGGCGGATACTTGGGTGCATACGGAATTTGGTCCCCGCCAAGTTAAAGATTTAATCGGGAAACAACATGGAACTTACGTTAATGGGGAACTGTTTAGCACAACAGCCGATGGCTTTTTCTATACGGGCGATCGCACTGTCTTTACCCTAGCCACAAAAGAGGGGGTATCCCTACGGCTGACGGGGAACCATCAAATTTTGCGTATTAGCGCCCAAACCCAAAAGCGTCAATATACTGAATGGGTTGCGGCTGAGGAATTGAAAAGTGGCGATCGCGTCTGCTTGCACAATCACCGAGGAATTCAGCCTTGGCAAGGTGTGGGAACATTTACCCAAGGATGGTTATTAGGGAGTCTCGTCAGTAATGGATCACTCGCCCAAACTCAGGCAATAGTGCGATTCTGGGGTAACTCTCAGGTCAAAATGGCAGAGTCTGAAGTA
Source organism: Coleofasciculus sp. F4-SAH-05 (assembly GCF_040222985.1). Taxonomy (NCBI): domain Bacteria; kingdom Bacillati; phylum Cyanobacteriota; class Cyanophyceae; order Coleofasciculales; family Coleofasciculaceae; genus Coleofasciculus; species Coleofasciculus sp. F4-SAH-05. The sequence goes on along the minus strand of NZ_JAVKBY010000012.1, from coordinate 12,519 downwards.
GCAACCCTCCAGAACAATGGTGTTTGTACTGTAAATTTAGGGGGTGATTCTGATCGCCAACCGGATTTACAGCAAGTGGCGTCGAGTGATCTGGAACAACTAGCCGCCCAGTTCAATATTAATGGTGGTCAAAAAATAGTGACGCCGGAAGTTGAACAAGCCAGCTACGAGTTTTATCAGGGATTCCTACAAGGGTTATTTGATGCCAATGGTAACGTGCAAGGAACGTCCACTCAAGGCATTAGCGTGCGTTTAGCCCAACGTAATCTTGAGTTACTGCCAGCCGTACAGCGGATGCTGCTGCGCTTAGGCATTGTTTCCACTGTTTCTCAAAATAGTGACACGGAAGATTATCCCGAAAAGCCCGAATTGGTGATTGCTAACGACAACCTGATTGAGTTTCGCGATCGCGTGGGTTTCCGTCAGCCGGAAAAACAGCAAGAGTTGGATAATTTACTCAACGGATACCAGCGTCAGCTAAATCGGGAACGCTTTGTTGTCACCGTTGAATCTGTGTCTCCTACTGGTATCGAACCCGTTTACGATTGCACCGTTCCAGGTGTCTCTCGGTTCGATGCTAATGGCATTGTGGCGCACAATTGCGGTGAAATTATTGGTTCCGTATTCCATTGTAATTTAGCCGAAATTCACCTAAATCAAATTGATCCGAATAACGAAAAAGAACAAGAGGAGGCATTCAGTGCGGGGGCGCTTTCCGTTGCCATTTTGCTCAACCATCAGTTTGTTGAGGAACGCTATCAAAAATCACGGGAATTAGACCCAATTGTCGGCGTATCCTTCACCGGACTATTTGATTTCTTTGTCAAAGCCTTTGGCGCAGAATGGTTACACTGGTGGGCAGAAGGGCGCCCCGATACTGTTGAAGGGGTGCAGTTTAAGGAACAAGAAAAAGCCTATTTAACCCGCTGGCGCGATATTGTCCATCGGGTGGTGTGGGAGTATTGCGATAAGCATGGGATTAAACGCCCCAATCGTTGTACAACCGTTCAACCGTCTGGGACAAAATCTCTACTTACAGGCGCATCTCCGGGTTGGCATCCCCCTAAGGCACAGCGATTTATTCGCCGAATTACGTTCAGAAAGAATGATCCAGTAGCATTAGCTTGTCTGGATTACGGATACAATGTCACGCCATCCCAATCGGATAAAGATGAAAATGGGAATCTCTTAAATGATCCCTTTGCTGAAGCCTGTTCAGAATGGTTGGTGGAAATTCCCGTGGCTGTATCCTGGGCAGATTTACCCGGTGCCGATGAAATTGATATCAGTCAGTTTTCGGCATTGGCACAAATGGATTTTGCCATGCAAGTTCAGCGCTGGTATGTGACACACAACACCTCTTCCACCTGGGAATTGCGCGTTAATGAAATTGAACCGTTAGGAGAACGGATTTATCAAGCGATTCAGGATGATGACGGGTATATTTCAGCGGCGCTATTGGCGCGGTTTGATGATCATCAATCCTTCCCCCGTTTACCCTTTGAACCGATTGATAAAGCGACTTATGAACAATTGATGCAAGAGGTACAACAGCGACGGAAGATGCCTGAATTCTATCCAGCTTTGGAGAACTATGATGCAGGTGAATTAATCGAAGCTGGACCAGTGGGTTGTGATTCGGATAAATGTATGTTCCCGGAACAGACACCGAATGCATAATTTATTAGTAGGATAAACCTCCCGACTAAAACCATTCGAGTTTCCTCCCCTTGACAAGGGCTTACTTTTCACGGGATCTGGAAAACCTCTCTCCAAACCTCTCTCCTGCAAGGAGAGAGGCTTTGAGTTCTCCCCCATGGTGTTGTTCATTAATGCAAGCGGGTCATCCCTGCAGGTGGATATGAAAAAAACGGTGAAAGTTAAACCCAATTCTAAAACCCAATTGATAGAAGAAATGGCGGATGGGACTTTAAAAGTGAACCTCAAGTCGCCGCCTGTGGATGGGAAAGCGAATAAGGAGTTAATTAAGTTATTGGCAGAAAAGTTCAACGTTACCAAGTCTCAAATTCAGATTAAATCAGGGTTGTCGTCTAAAACCAAATTAATTGAAATTGTTGAAGATTAGAATTATTTTCAACATTGAGATAGATTTCGTAGTTGCGCTTTAATGCTAAAAACGCTTAATTCAGCGTATTCAATCTGATATCCTAGGTTCCCGCGCCAGATTTTGACAAGATTAAGCTGTCATGCATTTAGATTGGGAATGGGTAGCGAGCAAGATGTTCACACTACAAGGTGGCAAGGTAAAAGGGAATAATCACTGACGAGAAGGACATGATCGAATGATTCATAAATCTCAATATTTTTGCCAGTGAACTGGGATAAATAGTTACAAAAATTAAAAATTCAGGCATTTTTTTCCCTATTTAACTCTTCCTAAATCTCTAATGCAAGAAGGCAAAACACAGGAGACAGAAGGAAATAAAGCTTGTACAGTAAGCTGTTGCACCTTTTTCAAGGGGATAGTTATTTCTGCCGCGCTGCACCAGGTTTTCCTGATTTTCTCAAAATCTTCACAGAAGCCTATAGAAGTTTTACACAGGCTTCACCCATTTTAGGAGTCGGTATTTCTATAATAAAAGATATCTGAGAGCAGGCTGGGTTTGACAAGTAAGGAGAAAATTGCAACCCAGCGAATCGATAAAATTTCGCCAACTGGAAAGGCTTATGTCGTCTTATTATTTGCTGAAATTTAGGATTTAAATGGCGAATACATTGCCATGCGAAGCGAAATTTTATAATCCTTAAGACTGGTAAACACTCAATAGTTAAGTAAGGAAAAAATAATGAAAAGCAATCTGAATAAACTACTGTTTGGCGCATCAATTATTGCCAGTGTGACTGGGCTTGCTACTGCCCCAGCTGCTGCAACAACGTTTACTCTCTCTGGTGCAGACATTATTAAATATGAAGCGATCGATACGAATAATGATGGTATACCGGATACAACAGTAGCCAATCCAAACGCCGATATCAATGCTCTCCTACAAGGAAATTGCAGTGTTCCCGCCTATGAGCCTCAATATCAATGTCAACCCGGTGAACCCGGTGGAAACCTAGAATTATTCGCCAGCAGCGAACAACTAAACCTAAATCAATTTTTAGCGCATCAGGACGTTACCAGTTTAGACGCGACGTTTGATGATGGTAGAAGCATGACCCTTAGTAGCCTCACGGCAGTGGACTGGTTCGGAGAGGACTTAAATACTGGCTATGGAGCAAATACATTAGCCAATAGATGGTTTAATGATGCTCTGAGTGCTTATGGTATTGCTAATAGTCCACTTCTCTATAACATATTCCTGAACAGCGGTGGGTTCCAACGGTTCAGTGACGCGAATATCAGCTACGTCAATAACGATAACGGCACAGTGGATATTGGTTTAGCGGGTCACTATGACGCGAGACAGATGTTATTAGGCGTCTCTTCCACACAATTTGAGATACCATTGCAAGCCAGTGAGGTGGTTAAAGTGACCCATAACGATAGAACCACTTATGCTTATACCTTCAGTGCGGCTATATCTACCCTTTCATCCAACGATGGCACGCGATCGCACACTGGAGTCTATGATCCACAGTTTACGCTTGATGATCCAGTTGATGTGCCAGAACCGTCGATTCTACTCGGCTTAATTGGCGTAGGTGGTTTAGTCGCCGCTAAACGTCAGAGCAAAAAATCTTAGGTCAAATGTCGCTGAGATAGGCGCTTGGGACAATTCGATCAGTTTTTAGGGAGCCTTTTGGCTCCCTTTGTGGTTTGAAGATCTGATTTTTGTCAGTGAGTATGCATACTTCGGTGGCAATATGCCACTCAAGGTATACAGATTGCTAGATTAATTTATATATATTTAGTTATTGAGTGTTTATTAGCACATATAAAAAAAAATGGCTACAACTTCATCAAAAATTTATCGCTTTTTCGCGAAACTTCATGTAAACTTTATAAATAGATGAGGAAATGTGTGTGCAGGCGACGAAAGCTCAAGGGCTGAAGACATCGCCTGTTTAAAGGGCAACCAGAGGTTATTAGAGCCAAGAGAGGGTTAGCCAAAGCCTAACCCTGTGTATGTGCTGTTAAGAAGGCTCAACCTGTCAAGTCACGGAGATACTGCAATGAAAACAAATATCCAGAAACTGCTCGTCGGGGCATCAGTTGCCTTATGTGTCAGTGCGATCGCCGCTAATCCAGCGTCGGCTGCATCTCTGACTAACCCTCAAGTGACCGGTGAAAAGGGAGTAGACTATTTCATCTACGAACATGTCCCCAATCCCGAGCCTACAGCGAGTACAGATTTTACAAGGCTCAACAACGATGCAGATTTGGAAACAGTTCTGCAAGGAAGTTGCTCGGTTGGAGGAGCGTTCGTTCCCAGTAACAGTTGTAAAAAAGGTGAACCGGGGGGCAATGTTGAGTTATTCGCCAATAGTGAACGACTATCCTTTGATGAATTCTTGGATTACACCACGGTGACTAGCTTAACGGGAGATCTTGGGGACAAAAGCATTACCCTGAGCAGTTTGACGGCAACAGATTGGTTTGGGGAAACCTTGGATACTAGCTATGGAGTCAATAATTTGGCGAATGAGTGGTTCGAGGCAGCTTTAACCTCCTATGGTATCGATAATCAACTGCTGGAGATAGCGAATACCTTCGTCAATAAAATTCCCAGTAATAAAACGACTCTGTTCAACCAATTCCGGGATAACGGTGGATTTCAACGATTCAGCGATCCGAATATTGCCTATGTTGACATGGATGATATGACGGGAGCTCTAGAAGTTGGGCTAACAGGTCACTATGATGCCGTTGATCTGATTTTTGATGGTCTCACTGATCAGCACAAAGGTCTATTGTCAATATTCTTGGACGGGAAACCTGTACAAGCGGCTGAACTCGTCAAGATTGACTATGAGGGAGAGACGACCTACCACTACAGCTTCAGCGCCGCAGAATCTGGGTTGCTTGAACAGGGGGATATGATGTCTCATACAGGTATCTACGATCCTGAGCTAACCAGTAATGCGGAAGTGGAAGAGGCACCTGAACCTTCCTTTATACTAGGAAGCCTATTGGCGGCGGGAGGTATGTTTGCCGCCAAGCGCAAGCAGAAAAAATCGTCAGTCTTAAAATAGAACATTTGTATTATAGGCGAGGGAGCTAACTCCGTTACATAAGATCTACCCAAAGCTACCCATAAATGGACATGCTTGGAACTTACTTCCTGCTTCATCCTGGCGGTGTCGGCACCTTACCAGTCCACAGGCTCTCCCCCACCTAACTGGCGGATTGCTCCAAATTAATGGAGGCGTTAAAATCTCGGTCAATTTCCAGTCCGCAGTTATCGCACCGGAAAACCCGCTCAGATAAAGGCATTTCATCTTTGACGGTATGACAGCGAGAACAGGTTTTAGTTGAGGGATACCATTGGTCAACCTCAACCAGCGTTGCTCCATACAGCTTGCACTTGTACTCTAGCTGACGTTTGAACTCATAAAAGCCCATGTCTTGAACAGCTTTCGCCAGTTTGTGATTAGCCATCATCCCAGACACGTTAAGATCCTCTATTCCTATTCGGCTGTGGTTTTGGGCTAAATAGGACGTGAGTTTATGTAATGTGTCTTTACGGATATTGGCTATTTTTCGATGGAGTCTAGCTATCTTGACTTGGGCTTTTTTCCAATTAGCCGAACTCTGAGGCAATTTAGCATAACAGGTACGGAAGAACCGGACATTCCGGCTTGACCAGCGCTACCAGCCACTTGTGCAGATCAATCGCTGTCGGAAACTTGATTTTATCCTCTGGGTTATCCTGATTGTGGTCAAGTATCTGTTTGGTCAAACCTAGTCCCCAATTCCAAGCATGACGGGCAACACCAGCGTGCTTGGCTAGCGCGGTTCGCTGCTTATTATTTAGTTTTAACTCTGTTTTAAAACCTAACAGCATGATTCGACCTGTTTAACACCTGTTATACTCGTATTATACATGAATAATAGAAGGAAACAGGATGCCCAGGAAAAAAATTTATGATGAGTCAAAACGCCGATTCACAATGACTTTAACGGAAACGGCAATTATTTGGTTAGAGCAGGAACAGAAGCGAATTGGAGCTAACAGTTTAAGCGATACGATAGAGCGTATGGCACGAAACCGAAGCAAGCTACCCAAAAATGTCTAGCAATGGGTAGCTTTGGGTAGAGGTTTGGTTACAGCTTCTACCCCTCCTTTTTTTTGGGCAATCGCCTCCCCACGACCTGACAATCCAGAAAATTCATCAAAACTTTATATAAACTTCACGGTTACTTTACCTCATCAGGGTTATACATCTCATAGATTAAGAAAGAACTCGTATATCTATAACAGAGAACAATCAATATGAAAAGATTATCCGTGGCGATTGCTGGAACAGCCATAGCGCTAGGAACAGTGTGTATGGCTCCGGTTGAGGCAGCTACTGTTACCAATCTCAACTATTCTGGATCTTTTAGTGTGAAATCGTCGTATTTGCCTTTTCTACCCGGTGTTACTGGGGATGAGGTCATAATACCCATAGACCAGGATTTCGATATTGACAACCTTAGCGGAAGACTCTCTGATGCAGGGGATACTATGTTAACCATTCCTTGGAAAAATGATTCTGACACTTTGTCAGATCTCTTTCCAGGATTCTTGTCATTTTTTTATGAAGATGATTTACTGACTTCCTTTCAGGGAATGGGTTCTGTTTGGGATCTCCAGAATAATAAACTATCGGATTTTGATTTCGCTTACGACAAGCCCACAGGTGAAATGGTTGTGGACAGGTATGATTTTAATGAAATTAAACCCTGTTTGTCAGCTACATGTAGCGTAACGGGTCAAGGAGATGTATTGTTATCTATTCCTTATGTTGACTTAGGTCTTCCATTTCCAGGAACAAGCTCGGTTGACGCTGTTATAAGTTTTAATCTTACCCAAACGGCAAAACCCCTTTCTCCAACACAAACTCCATCGGCTCCAGAACCCTCATTTTTATTAGCCAGTTTATTGGCGGGGGGAGGTTTATTGAACGCCAAGCGCAAGCAGAAAAAATAGTAAATTTTTCATCAGAGAAATGAGATGAAATTTAAGAGAGCTATCTAGCTCTTTTTTTATACTCACATTAACCCCTATGAAACCAGCCCAAATACTCATCAACACTTTACATAAGGTTCACCGTTACTTTGCCTAAATCAGTCCCGGCATCCCATAGAGTAAAGATGAACACGTACATCTAGCTAGGAGATCGGAAAATCGACATGAACAAGTTATCCATAGCAATTGCTGGAGCTGGAGTTATGGCTCTCGGCATAGTAGGTATGGCTCCAGCTAAGGCAGCTAACTTGACACAAATAGACTCGTCTGGAGCTGTGGCTTTTCAGGTAAATGTTAACCCATTTGTATCACAATTCTTACCACCAGACTTTCAAGCGCTACTTGAGCCGCAACAAGTAGATTTCGAGAGTACAATCATTGTCGATAATGCCCCGGGGCGGTTATCTGATGCAGAAGATGAAGAGCTAACCTTTGGTCTTAGTGATGTTGAGGACTATTTAGAGGCAATCCTACCTAGCACCGTTTTACCATTGATTGATGATATTGACGTTCAGGGTTCTATTCTAGATTCCGAGAACAACTTACTCTCAGGCTTTGATGTCTTTTTACGGGATAATGAAATTGTGGCAGGTAACTATAGTTATGCTGATATCGCAGGCTGTTTAGAAAATACCTGTCATGTCTTATTTGACGGTAATGCTACTGCCTCTATCCTTTTCCCTTCCAGCGTTAATCTAACGGTAAGTGGCGGTTTTACCCAAACAGCAATGTCTCTGGTTGATGACGGTTCTACAGAGCCTGGTTTAGTATCTTTCGACTATTCAATCACTCCAATCAACTCTATACCCGAACCGATCGCTTTGTTACCTGTTGATTCTGAAGCCGAACCACCTGTTGCCGAAGAATCCTCTCCTGAAACTGAACCTGGATCTCCTGGTAACGAGAACCCCTCTGCTGAACCTGAACCCCCTGTTGCTGAAGAACCGCCTACAGCTCCACCGGGAGAATTGGGTGGCGAATCTGAGATTGCATCTGTACCGGAACCTACCACATTATTAGGGCTATTTGGCTTGGGTGGTTTCTTGGCGGCAAAACGTAAGCGAATGAAAGCAGATTAGGGCGGCTTAAGCTGTTCGGCATTTAAACCATAATGTCAAGAATTGCCAAATCCTTGTAGTAGTGCGAGCATCTTGCTCGCTGCGAGCATCTTGCTCGCTGCGAGCATCTTGCTCGCTACCCATTCCTAAAGCTATTACTGTTCAATGTTCGGACTAATCAAACTAACAATTTAGCACATTAAGTACGGAAGACCCCAAATCGTTCCATCAAACAATCGGCAATGCGCCGCGCTGAACCAGATTGACCCATACGCCGGTGTCCATTTTCGGCAATCAGTTGCAAGCGATCTGGATCTCGTAACAACTTCTGGAGGACTTGGGCGACTCGATCCGGTTGTTCGACTAATATTAAGGATGGTCCTAATAGTCGGGTTTGCGCTTCGGCAAAAGCCGGCGTGTATTGAGGACCCGTTCCCGGAATCGCGATCGCAGGTTTTCCTAATCCGACAAATTGTTCGGTTGCGGTTCCTGCCATGGCAATGCAGCAGTCGGCTTTGAGCAGACAAAGGGTATAGTCATCTTGGGTTAATATCAAAGTGCCATTCTGGTTGGTTAACGCGATCGCACTCGGATCATTCAACGTCAGATTCACGTCGATGGCTTCCAGAGGCTGCTGACGCCAGCCATACCCTATCAACGTTTCTTGTAAGGGGTCAAGACTTAAAGCGGGTGCGATCGCGCCGAGAAACACCACTGATCGTTGTTTATAAGCATCCAATAACCCATTTGCGGCTAGGGCGATTTTCTGCCAATTCTGGTAGGCTTCTGGCATTCTCGAACCCGGTAATAATGCAACCACCAAAGGACGCTGCATTTCTTTTTGTTCGGCATCGGGTTCATAGAATATCGGTTCTGGCTGTTCCGGTTCAATCCCATCCATCATCGGGTTCCCTAAATCCAATGCTGGAATTGACCATTTTTGCAAAATTTCTGTTGTCAGTTTATCTCTAGGAAACACCGCCTTGCATCGCTTGCGACTCATCAACCAACGTTCCCACGGCAAATACACCGAACCGGACCATCCTTCCCGACGCTGACGATTCGGTAACCATCCCGCTTCATCCCGCAGATAATACTCCGATTTAGCTGTCCCGACAAAAGCGTAAGGGGCGCCACTTAACCACGCAAACAAAAGCGGGACAATATCTCCCACCGCTAAAATAACCCCGCCGCGTTTCGCCCAACGGCGAACCGCTTTCAATTGCGCCCATGTCAATTTCAACAAACCACTCTGCAAATCCCGCAGCAGGTGACGCCCTTCCATATAGATAAAACCACCAGAGGGCATGGTTTGCACCAGTCCAACAATCGGAATATCCAATTGTCGATAGGCTGCACCTTCACCCACTAACGGCAATGCGGCTAATTCCGGCGCATCTGGGCTAGCGTTGAGTTCCTGTAGAATTCGGATAGCAATAACATCTTCTCCGTGACCGTTGCTGATGCACAGCAGTTGCATAGTGTGGTTATCGGTTATTTGGTAATATCACTATTAATTTACCTTAGGGAACAGGGAACAGGGAACAGGGAACAGGGAACAGGGAACAGTTTTTAAGGATTGAGCGTTTTGATCGGGAAAATAGTTTTAAAACAAGGTAAATATCAGATTGATATTGATACTTCGTTAATTAATACAAGCCGAGTTTGAGCAGATTTCACCTCAAGTGGTTCTGGATGCGATCGCCTATACTGAACAGGATGCTAGAACCCTGATGAGTACATTCAACGGCATAGCCCAGTGGCGCGGCGTATGAGGATATGTGGAGAATGTAGCTGCTGCGATCGCACTTGCCATTACCGATGACCGAGCGACTGGTCAGGTTTACAATATAGCAGAGGCACAATTTCCAACGGAAGCAGAACGGATTCGATGCATTGGACAAGTGGCTGGATGGAAGGGTGAAGTCGTAATTGCGTCGCCATCCCTGATGCTAGACAGTTGGAGTTTGCCCTACAATTTAGAACAGCATTGGGTGGTCGATTCTACCCGCATCCGCCAGGAATTGGGTTATGTTGAACCCATCCTCTTAGCAGAAGCACTCTCAGTGTACCATTGAGTGGGAACGAATTCACTTGCCTGAAACCGTTTCTTCAGCAGCAGCACCAGAATTGCTGGACTATGACACTGAGGATGCAATCCTAGCTCAATTGGCAGCGATTAGGAGTTTGTCGGATAAGTACAACGGTGATTGCGTTAAAACAGGAGTAAACCCCTGCCCTAGTGACAATGAACCAGCCCAACAATCTCGGTCTGGAGAGTTCCAATCATTTTTTGATAGTGAATCATTCGCCTAAATTATCCCCGGAGTCGGACAAGCTAAGCACAGAGACATTAGATTCAGGTGTCTCGCCTGAACCATCCAAATCATCAATGACATCGGCTTTAGGTATCCCATCCGAAAAGCCAAAATTATCAATGACTGAAAAATGTGGGTTAAATAATCAGTTATCAATTGTTGATCCGCGTCGTCGGAATGGTTTAATTATCTATAAACGTTATCACGCCGAGTTTGCTGGACCGGGTGCCGCCGTCGGTGGAATATTTGATCATGATTGTCGGCAAGTGATACCTGTGGGGGATATGAAGTTGCTCACTCCAGAATCAGCCGATGACCGAAAACGCGCTTGTTTAATTCGCCGCCAGTGGGCGCAACTGACGATACAAATAACCAATCATCCAACATCAGCCAAACGTGCTCAGAAGATTCTGAGTCAGTTTGAGGGATTTTTTGACGCCGAAACCATTGCCAAAATACCAGACGAAGCCTTTGCCCTGTTGGTGGGTGTATTTCCTTATACAATTCAGATGATTCGAGATTCGCCAAGGAACTAATAATGCTCCAGATGAGGATATTACGTTTTGTGAATATTGGACTCATCCTAATCAAGCACAAGTGATACGAACTTACTGTCTGAGTTAAAACATTAGTAAACTCATGACAGAGTAACCATGAACCATTCCCCCAATCCAGTTCGGGAGAGTTCCAATCCTTCCTGGATAGTAAATTCTTCGCCTAATTTATCCCCGGAATCGGAAACTCTCAGTACACAAACATCGGGTTCAGGTAATCCACCCAAACCTCCCAAATCATTAATAATTGAAGAATTTGGCTTCAATAATCAGTTATTAGTGGTTGATTCGCGTCGTCGAAATGGTGTAATTCTCTGGAAACGTTATCATGCCGAATTTGCTGGACATGGCGCTGCTTTTGGGGGCATATTGGATCAGGATTGTCGGAAAATAATACTTGTGGGTGATTTAAAGCTGCTCACTCCAGCATCAGCCCAGGAGCGACAACGAGCTTATTTAATTCGCTGCCAGTGGGCGCAACTGACGAGACACATCACGGGTTACCCAACACCAGTCAGACGCGCCCGGAATATTTTGAGTCACTTTAGGGAATTTTTTAACGCCGAAACCATTGCCCAAATGCCAGACGAAACCCTGGCTCTTTTGGTTGAAGCATTGGCGCTGTTAGTTGGGGTATTGCCTCATACCATTCAGATGATGATCCGAGATTTGCTAAGGAATCATTCCTTGAGCGTAAATTCTTCGCCTAATTTATCCCCGGACTCGGAAACTCCAAGTACAGAAATATCGGGTTCAGCTAATCCACCACAATCACCCAAAAAGTCGCTAATAGTAACAATGCCTGGAAAAAATTTTTGGTTAAATAATCAGTTATTAATCGTTGATCCGCGTCGTCGAAATGGTGTAATTCTCTGGAAACGTTATCATGCCGAATTTGCTGGCCCTGGCGCTGCCGTTGGGGGGATATTTGATCAGGATTGTCGGCTCATGATACCTGTGGGAGAGTTGCAGTTGCTTACTCCGGAATCAGCCGATGAGCGCAAACGAGCTTATTTAATTCGCCGCCAATGGGTGCAGTTAACTAGACAAATAACCAGTCATTCAACACCTGCACAACGAGTCCAGCAAATTCTGAATCAGTTTTTGGGCTTCTTTGGCGCCGAAACAATTTCCCGAATGCTAGATGAAACCTTTGCCCTTTTGGTAGAAGCCTTAGCCATGTTGGTTGGGGTATCTCATCATACCGCTAAGAGGGTAATCCGAGATTGGTTAGAACAGCAATCTTAGAAATGAATGAACTACGACGACTTACTTCGTTGAAGTCGTCGTTTCTGACGTTTCTTCGCCCCTAGCTGCTTCATGCTTGGAGCAATCAGTAGAGCTAGGCGACTCCACGTCTAAAGAGGTTCGTTCCAAACCCCTTCCCCAAATCTCATTTACTTGGGCGGCATTAACATCTCTGTCTTCGGTATGACCACAGTCAGGATTAGAG
>NZ_JAVKBY010000239.1:0-23206 GCF_040222985.1 Coleofasciculus sp. F4-SAH-05 | reverse complement strand
AGTTATTTGGTTGATCATTACAAGCTCTTAGGTTTAGTCAAAACTGAGCGCAAGCGGCATCGAGACAATGCCGCTCGCTCAAAAGAAATCTGGGCTTCTTCTGGTTAAGTTGACACCAATGGGCAATGCCGTGCCCCTACTCAAACGCCGTGCCTCTACTCAAACGCCGTGCCCCTCTTGCCGAAGTGAAGGGTCAAAACTATTTCAGGCTTTTCCTGTTAGCCAATAGGTAAGCATTTCTCCTTTTCCCTTCACCTCAATAATCCCGCGTTTTTCCAACACATATTTATCCTTTAACCGCTCGTAAGTTGCCTGAGTGACTTGAATTCCCCCAGAAATTCCTTGAGATTCCATCCGTGAGGCGACATTTACCGTATCCCCCCACAAATCGTAAATAAACTTTTTCATCCCGATAACTCCAGCAATCACCGGTCCAGTATTAATGCCAATCCGCAGTTGAAACGCTTCTCCGGTATCCATGCGAAATTGAGTAATCACCCGTTGCATCTCTAGTGCCATATCCGCGATCGCTTCAGTATGCTCGAATCTGGGTAAGGGTAAACCACAGGCAACCATATAGGCATCACCAATGGTTTTAATCTTCTCCAACCCATACTGCTCAGAGAGCAAATCGAACGTGGAGATAATGGTTCCGAGTAATTGAACCAATTCCGTCGGTGGCATTCGGCTTGATAGGGGTGTAAACCCGACAATATCCGCAAACAAAATCGTCACATCGTCGAATTGTTCAGCGATGAGGGTGTCCCCATGGTACTTGCCTAAGGTACTGTGATTTTGTTTCAACTGCTCGGCGATCGCCTCTGGCAAAATATTTAATAACAGGCGTTCCGACTTTTCTTGTTCCGCCCGCAAGTCTGCTTCCGCTTGGAGGCGCTGCTTCTCAATTTCAATACGTTGGGTGATATCTTCTAGTACCCCTAAAACGCCAACGACTTTACCTTGGGGATCATGGATGGGAATTTTACTCACATCCAGCCAAACCGTTTGTCCATCAACAGGGGGTTTTTGTTTGGTTTCGACAACATGAAATTCGGCTTGATTCCGGCTAATCACCCGCGCATCTTGCTGGCGGTAGAGTTCAGCAATGTCTCGACTGGGAAGTAAATCATAGTCCGTTTTCCCCACCACAGCTTCTGGATTGGCTAACCCGGCGGCTTTTGCCCAATTTTTATTGCAACCGAGAAAGACTAAGTTGGTATCTTTCCAAAAGACTTGTTGGGGGATATTATCGATAACTAATCGTAAATAGTCCTCTTTTTCTCTCAAGGCGGCTTCAGCTTGCTTGCGTTCTGTCACATCTGTGCCAATTGAGAGAACTTCAATTAATTCACCCTCCTCATTGAAAATTGGTTTATTTGCCCAGGTAACCCAAACCGTTTTCCCAGTCTTATGAATGGTTTCCACGGTTCTGATCCGATAGCGTTCTGGACGTTTGCGGATGGCTCGGATCAAAACAGATAGCATCCGTTGCGATCGCGGCGTATTCGGGACGAGAGTTCCGACTAGAGAACAATTTAGGAGTTGATCGTCATCGTAGCCAAAAAAGGTCTGACCATAACGATTAATGAATTTAATTTTTCCCTGAACATCCCACCGCAAAATAATGCAATTGGGGGTTTCAACTAAATCTCGATACTGGGCTTCACTGGCTCGCAAGGCTTCTAGGGTGTGTTTATGCTCGGTAATATCCCGCGCTACCCAGAGAACAGAGTCTTTTGAGATGGGTGAAATACTGGCTGCAAACCAAACCGTTCGATCAGCCAAGGTGAGACGATACTCAACCTGAACCGTCTGTTGGCTGTCTAAGGCTTGGCGAATATAATCAACAAACTGATCCGCCTGCGATCGCGCCAAGAGATCATACTCCGTTTTTCCCAGCATCGTTTCAACCGGTTGACCTAACAAGTCTGGATTGGCTGAGACAATTTTCAGATAAAGTCCTTGGCGATCTTTGACGAAAATCAGTTCCGTCATCGCCTCAAATAAGGCACGCAATTCTGAATCAGAGTTGAGGGAATTTGTCAAGGCTTTAGACCGTTGACATAAATGTAAGAGGGACTGACGTATGCCAATGGAGATTAACCCAGTGAGTAGGGCGACTAAGGCAAAAACCCCCAGCCAGACAACCAGGATATGAGGGGGATAGGAATAAATGGCTGACCAATTGGTCATGGTTGACGGTAACATCGGTTTACATCACCGACCAGGCAAGCCTTTGAATAGTTGCCCAGATGCTACCCCAAATAAGTCTGACACCGTTGCACTGGTTCGGTTCGATATGTCCTTCCTAGCAGACAAACGGCGCGATCGCACACACCCTACCGCAGGTATTTCCATAAGTCCTGAACTAACAGGACTTACGCAGCTACACCACATATCGCGCAGTGGTAAAGGTGCGTTACGCTACGCTCTCCCCACCCTACATATAGAGGCTTTGCGTAAGTCCTGCACTAAGTAAGCGGTTGGGTGTGGCTAGCTCATCCAATCAGTCTGTCTTAGAAGTGAATTCCATGATAGCGACAGACGGAGAATCCGGCGTTGATTTTGATCAACCATTACCATAGACGTTTTATGTTAAGCAGTCATCCTCCCTCGAACGAATAGACACGCCATGGTGCGTCTCATAATCTATCTTTGATTTGGAGACGGGATCTGTCACAATGATGTCCTGGTTGTTTCCCAGGGTGAGAAATTCATGGGTCGTGCTGAAAAAGTTGTACTAGCCTACTCAGGAGGAGTCGATACCTCCGTCTGTATCCCTTATCTCAAAGAAGAATGGGGGGTGAAGGAGGTGATCACCCTAGCCGCCGATTTAGGTCAAGGTGATGAACTCTCCCCGATCAAAGAAAAAGCCTTGAAATCGGGTGCCGCCGAGTCTCTGGTGGCGGACGCGACTGAAAGGTTTGTCACAGATTACGCCTTTCCAGCGATTCAGGCAAATACGCTGTATGAAAATCGCTATCCCTTGTCCACGGCGCTAGCGCGTCCGCTGATTGCTAAATTATTGGTCGAAGCTGCCCACAAGTATGGTGCAGATGCCGTGGCTCACGGTTGCACCGGTAAAGGGAATGACCAAGTACGGTTTGATGTCTCGATTACGGCGCTTGACCCAAGCTTGAAAGTGTTGGCACCGGCTAGGGAGTGGGGATTTAGCCGAGAAGATACGATCGCGTATGGGGAACGGTTTGGCATTCCCTCTCCGGTGAAAAAGTCCTCCCCCTATAGTATTGACCGGAATTTGCTGGGTCGCAGTATTGAGGCGGGGATTCTCGAAGATCCCATGGCTGAACCGCCGGAAGAAATCTATCTGATGACCAAAGCGATCGCGGATACTCCCAATGATCCAGAATACGTGGATATTGGCTTTGAGCGAGGAATTCCGATCTCGCTGAATGGTCAAGCCCTTGACCCCATAGCCCTGATTACTCAGCTTAACCAGGTTGCCGGCAATCATGGGGTGGGGCGGATTGATATGATTGAGAATCGGGTTGTCGGCATTAAATCCAGAGAGATTTATGAAGTCCCGGCTCTGTTAACCTTAATCCATGCCCATCGCGACTTAGAAAGCCTCACATTAACCTCTGATGTCAGCCAGTATAAGCGAGGGATTGAAGACACCTATAGCCAGCTTATTTACCAGGGGTTATGGTACTCTCCCCTAAAAGATGCTCTAGATGCGTTCATTCAGCAAACTCAGGAGCAAGTCTCTGGAAGTGTGCGGGTGAAATTCTTCAAAGGGAATGCCACCATTGTTGGACGAGCGTCTAGCAATTCCCTCTATACCCCAGAACTGGCAACCTATACCTCCGACGATCAGTTTGACCACAAAGCCGCTGAAGGCTTTATTTACATTTGGGGATTACCCACTCGCGTTTGGTCAGCCAAAACTAGAGGTTAAACCCAGTAGGGTGGGCATTGCCCACCAGCCTTAATTCGGTTCCGCCAGAGAGACGTTGGGAGTTCCGCCGGAGAGACGTTGGGAGTTCCACCGGAGAGACGTTCCGGTGGAACGTCTCTACAAATCGCTAGGATATAAAGACCTACTTTCACCTTTCAGCCTCAACTTCCCTATGCCCACCTATCCTGGAATTTCTAGCGACGCCTTCCGACACCCCCTTGACCAACAAGCCGAGGATGCCCTCAGGAGTGTTCCTGGATTTAACCTGGTTGCCCGCAAATTCGTCGAATTTATCTACGAACGTCCCCAATTTGTCTATCTGATGGGCAACAGTATCCAAGTAGGACCGCGCCAATATTCCACCATTTACAGCTTATTCCGCGAATGTGTGCGGGATTTAGATATCCATCCTGAACCTACCCTATTTGTCAGTCAAAACCCGCAAGTGAATAGTTATGCCTTGGGACAGGATCATCCCTATATCGTGTTGAACACAGGATTATTAGACTTACTCACTGAAGTCGAAATTCGCACCGTTTTAGCACATGAACTGGGACATATCAAATGCGGTCACACGATTTTAATTCAGATGGGAATCTGGGCGATGAGTGCGGCGGCATTTCTGGGAGATTTAACCTTTGGTATCGGCAATATTGTCACCAGTGGTTTACTCTTTGCCTTTTATGAATGGCGGAGGAAAGCGGAGTTATCGTCAGATCGGGCGGCTTTATTGGTCATCGATGATATCAATATCGTCATGAAAACAATGATGAAACTATCAGGGGGTTCTCATGCGTATGGTCATGAGTGCAGCCTTGATGAATTTATCCGCCAATCGGACCGATTTCAAGATCTTGACCAAGATAGTCTTAATCAAGTTTATAAGTTTTTATTATACAACGGTGGGAATGGTTCGTTTCTCACCCATCCTTTTCCGGTTGAACGCTTGCGCTATCTGCGAGATTGGGTCAAATCAGAAGACTATCGTCAAATTCGTCAGGGCAATTATCGACGAGTAACCGACGAAGGTTCTGTCAATGTGCCATCCCAAGCGGCTCAAAACCAGGAAGCCCAACGATTAAAGCGTCAACTCGACGAATTGCAACAGGAAATTAACCGGATTAAATCTGAGTCGGATCAGTCTTAAAGGTTTGTATGTAGTAAGCGCTTTAGCGCTATAAACGTTCGCATCGCTGACTTAAGCATTATTCTCCCCCTGCTAAGAGACGTTGCATGCAACGTCTCTACATGCTTCCCCCGCTTCCCCTGCTCCCCTTAGCCGAACAGTATTGAGGACATTCTTTACTGTTCCCTGTTCCCCGTTCCCTGTTCCCTCGCCTCACCCGAACCCATATTCAGCAAGCCCTATATATTTTCGCGAAAATATATATGATGAATTTATGTCAATATCAATTGTGAGATCGTCAAGCTGAACACGTCGATGAGCGGTAGCCTTGACGCAGGGTGTCATCAACTTGCTACTATTAGACCTTCAGCAAGGGCGTAAGCGTCCTCTTGGATTTCCATGATCAGGGAAGTTATCTTAGACACTCATCATACTGAGTCTCGGACTCAACCTAACCAGCTAGGATTCCCTCTTCAGCCGGCACAGGATGTTATCTATCAATTTTTGCTAGATACGGTTAAACAGCAACCGCCAGAAACCGTTTTGCAAGAATTTAAATTGTTATTTATTGACTATAATGCTTCAGAAGGTAATCCGGAAGCGATTCAAGCTTTATCAGAAATACTTTTGGCTAACGATGAAAAAGAATTTACCAATACCCTTAAACGTTCCTGTTATATTATTATTAACAATTGGTACATCTCAAGGAATTTCACGGCTAGCCAACACTTAGTCTCCCTATTTTCTGATGTAAAACTGACGCAAAAAACATTATCGCCAATATTAAACCGTCAAAGAGCATGGCTGTTAAATTTCATTAACAGTCAAGACTATCACGAACTTAAACTATTTATTACTCAACAAGTAACTTCAGATCCAGGTCATTGGAGTAACCGTTATATCTCTTATCTACTTGTTCCCCAGTATACAAATCTGAACAACCCCGTCGAGCAACGTGAAGCTGCGAAAATCTTGTCAAAAAAACTCAAAGATCAGTTCAAGTTTGATTTGGCAATGTATACGGCGCACTCTAAATCCGCAATTTGTCGGGAACCTATTTACAATAATCCTACAGGTTTAGGGGATAAAGTTGTTGATCTAATTAAAAAAATTGTCGTTAAAAATGGAATGTTTAACTATAAAAATATTGCTAATATATTTTTAGAGCAAACTAAAGATTTAAATTATAAAAAATTCAAGAAAAGCTTACAAAACTATCTTATATTTTCGGTGAAGAAGAAAGA
The DNA here is from genome assembly GCF_040222985.1 of Coleofasciculus sp. F4-SAH-05. Lineage (NCBI taxonomy): Bacteria > Bacillati > Cyanobacteriota > Cyanophyceae > Coleofasciculales > Coleofasciculaceae > Coleofasciculus > Coleofasciculus sp. F4-SAH-05. Next base: position 16,917 of record NZ_JAVKBY010000239.1, on the reverse strand, counting down.
GCTAGTTAAATGCTTAAATCAAACCTTAACTGAGAAATTAAATGATCTCTACGAAGATTACCACGATACAACCATAGAGGCGGCATTACTCCTGAGAACCTGTAACCGCTTAATTGAATATTTAACCACTGAAAATCAGGATGAGCCGTCACCCCTATTTATTCTGCTCATGTCTCAAGGTCATCACTTAACCTTAGCGATGCTCTTGCTGAAAATTATTATGATTTGTCCGAACTCGCGTAATCATCTAGAAACTTGCATTGCTAAATTAATTCAATATTACACCAATTATGCGGAAGAGGACTGTCGTTGGGTGATTACATTTTTTGAAGTGTTTAAAATTACTTTTGCAATTCATACGGAAAATGTTCAATATAATCTGATCAAAATGGATAATGCGGCAAGTTCAGAATTTAAGCTAGATGCTTACCGCGTGTTTTCTCAGCTTCGGGACTATGTAAATTTGGAAGAGAAACCCGAAAATCAGTAGATTGAGACGTTTTCGGTTTATCCCAAGTTGCAGTCTAAGGTAGAATTTGTCATGCTGAGCGGAACCCTTCACGACGTTCGAGGGCAGGCTCCGTGCAACGGAGTGTAGCGAAGCATCTGTCCTCGCGTATCTCGTTCCTCGCTTCACGCTTCGCTGAGAATGATATGATAGAACGCAACTCGGTATTAGATGGGGTGCTCCGGGTGCTCCGGATACAGGGGTGCAGAGGAGAAGATAAGCTCCTCAAGACTGCAAATGATTTTTCTCTGTCTTCAGTTAGAGACGAGCCGCTTCCAGGATAAAGTAGAATGTCACCTTGGCTAGAGATAGCGATCACCTGGATAGTGATAAGCTAGGCAATCGTGAGGTGCATATCGCACATATCCCTAAATCCTGATGTCAGCCGTAGGTTAAACGTATCAAACAACTCGGTAGAGCAACCCGAATTAGCTCGATTAAGTTGAGAACGGTGACTGCTTTAGACTTAGGATAATTCACTGACAATAAAACTAAGGAGATTTTTTTTATGAGCAGAATGATAGATTGGCTAAAAAATAAACTGTTTACTCAATTATTAACCGTGGCTTTAGCAAGTATCTTTGTATTCATCAGTACAGGATGCAATAGTGGAGTATCCGCGAAGACGGCTGACGATGTGACCAAAAATGTTACTGAAGTTCTCACGCCTATAGGTGAGGTGAAAGACTATCAGGGGGTTGATTCTCCCAAAACGTCTCCCCAGGAAAAAGACAATCCTGATAAATTAATTAAAAACGCTGAGAAAAACCTGGATAAGAGGGCGGATACTCCTGAAAAGTTTATCGAGAATTATCAAGAAGGAGCGCCGCTGAATAAACGAGTTGAGCGACTCGGCGAAGATGTGAAAGAGTCAGCTACTGATTTTACAGAGGGTGTGACTGAGGGAACTCAGAGAGGTGTTGAAAACCTCAAAGAGAATACAACGAATGCGGCTGAAGATGTAGCTAAGTCTGCCAAGGGTTCGGCAAAAGAGGCAAAGGAAAAGACTGAAGATGTTGCTGAAGATGTAGCTAAGTCTACCAAGGGTTTGGCAAAAGAGGCAAAGGAAAAGACTGAAGATGTTGCTGAAGATGTAGCTAAGTCTGCCAAGGGTTCGGCAAAAGAGGCAAAGGAAAAGACTGAAGATGTTGCTGAAGATGTAGCTAAGTCTACCAAACGTTCAGCCGAAGATACGAAAGAAAAGGTACAAGAAACGGGTGAAACTATCGTCAAAAAGACGAAACGCGCCGCAGAAGATACAGCCGATGTCGTGCAAGATAAAGCAAGTCAAGCCAGTAAATCAGCGCAGCGAGCATTAGAAGATACGGCGGATGCGATTGACTAGAGTCAGGCGGATTGACAAGTCTTCTATTAGTGTGAATAGTTAGGGTTGATTGTTAATCGCAATAAACATTGAACACCACAAAAAGGGTACGGTATTATCGTACCCTTATTTTGTTGTCTATACTAGCGCGATCGCACCAACCTAAGTCTATGACAGTTTATCCTAATCACCCTCAAGCCACTGATGTGGTTTTGGGCGGTTCAATCTCCAGAGGAGACGCCGTATTAGGCGGAATTGAAGCCGTAAAACAGCAGTTGAGTCAGAACCCCTCATCCTCTCCCCTATCCCTGAATGCCAAAATTGCCGCCCTCCATAACGCCCTGAATTATCGGCAAAAGGGTATAGCGATACTTATTCAAGCCTTAGATGATGAAGTGTGGGAGATTCACCAAACTGCTTATTCTCTTTTGGAAAAACACGCCGCCACTCAAGCCGAATCAGCCTTAACTCATTACAGTATCCGATTAGCCAAGGAACTCCTCAACCGTTACGAAGCCGGAAATCGGGCGTTCTCAAGAGCAAATTTAAGCGGGATTTGTTTGCAGTGGGAAATCTTAAGCGAAATTGATTTAAGTGATGCTAATCTCAGTGGAGCCTATCTCAATCGAGTAGATTTGACAGGAGCAATCCTTAAAGGCGCGAACTTCAACCAAACTATTCTAAACGGTGTAGAACTCAGTCAGGCAAATCTCAGCCATGCTAACCTAACTGGTGTTTCCCTAAAGGAGACAAACCTCAGTCAAGCTGAACTCACAGAGGCGAATCTCAGAGGAGCAGATTTCAGTAATGCTAACCTGCAAGAGGCGAATCTGACTCAAGGGATTATCAGTTGGGCAAACCTGAGTAACGCCAATTTAAGCCAAGCTAATTTTACCGAAGCCAATCTGGTTGGCGCAAATCTAATGGGAGCAGACTTGAGTGACGCCAACTTGAGAGGCGCTAAACTAAAAGGAGTAAAGCTAACCGATGCTAATCTAGACAATGCCGATTATGATGAGCATACCGATTTTCCAGTTGGATTTAGTGATTACGATAAATTAAGAGAAATTGGGTAGGGGCTGGTTTCGTTACTATCGTTTCTTCCCTCACCCAGATGCGACTAAACCCGCCCCGATAAAGTGTTGCCAATGACGAATGACAAATGACGAATGACAAATGACGAATGACGAATGACAAATGACAAATGACAAATGACAAATGACAAATGACGAATGACAAATGACAAATGACTAATACCTTTAACCCCCATCAAACCCTAATCGAACAATTAGATTTAATGATCCGGGCGCGTTATCCGTTGCTATATATTGTAGCGGTTGAAGAAGAACCCGTGGAAGAAGTATTACTTTCAGTGGCTGGGCAATCCCAACCCGAACGCCAAGTTTTACTTTGGGATATTGTGCGGGGATGGGATGATAATGGGGCGGATAAGGGTTCAGTTATGGGGGCGCTGCATCGGATTCGCAAGACTGATCCTCAGGCAAATACCCTGTTTGTCCTCCGGGATCTACATTTTATCTTAAAAAATCCGCAGAGCGATCGCAATGCGCCCGTGATCCGAGAATTGAAGAATCTAACCAAGGAACTTAAGCGTTCTCGCCAAACCTTAATCCTCACCAGTCATACTTTAGAAGTGCCAGCAGAATTGAGTGAGGAAGTTACAGTTATTGATTTTCCCTTGCCTAATTCCCAGGAAATTGATTACCTAATTAATATTCTGGTCAAACCGGAAAACTTAAATGTAACTGGATTAGCCAGGGAACAGTTAGTTAAAGCCTGTCAAGGATTAAGTCGTGCCAGAATTGCCCGGGTATTGGCAAAGGCATTAGCCGCTAAACAACAGGTAAATGAAACAGATATTGATGGCGTATTAGGGGAGAAAAAACAAGCGATTCGCCAAACGGGAATTTTAGACTTTTTTACGGTTCAGGAATCGTTAAAAAATGTTGGCGGATTGGAGAATCTCAAGCAATGGGTACGAATGCGTCAAGATGCCTTTACCGAAGAGGCGCGACGCTATGGAATTCCCAATCCCAAGGGGATTTTACTGGTGGGAATACAGGGAACGGGGAAATCTCTATCCGCAAAAACCATTGCCCATGAATGGCGTTTGCCCTTATTGCGATTGGATACGGGACGATTATTTGGTGGAATTGTCGGGGAAAGTGAAAGTCGGGTGCGCCAGATGATTCAAATTAGTGAAGCGATCGCGCCTTGTGTATTATGGATTGATGAGATTGATAAGGCGTTTGGTAATATTGGTGCTGGCGTTGATGGGGATTCGGGAACATCGAGGCGGGTATTTGGTACGCTGATTACCTGGATGCAGGAAAAGACGAGTCCTGTGTTTATTGTGGCGACGGCGAATAATGTACAGATTTTGCCGGCGGAGTTATTGCGGAAAGGGCGATTTGATGAAATCTTCTTTTTGAATTTACCTACGGAAGCTGAAAGGAAGGATATTTTTAAGGTTCATTTACAACCCTTACGCCCTTCTCGTTTACGGGATTTTGATTTAGCCAGATTAGCACGACAGGCGAAGAATTTTAGCGGTGCGGAGATTGAACAAGTGATTATTGATGCCATGCATCGGGCTTATGGTACGGTGGTGGATGGACAACGGCGGGATTTTACCACAGAGGATATAGTGCGGGCGATAGAAGAAACAGTACCACTTGCCGCGATCGCACGGGATCAAATTGAAGCGTTGAAACACTGGGCAGCCCAGGCGGGGGCGAGAACGGCGTCGAATGATAGTCAGTTGGTAGAGGAGTTAAAGCAATTTAGCACACAAAAGGGGATTGGACCTTTGGAAGTGGATTAATGATCGGTGACCAAAGCGTTTAACAAACCCAATAGTTCATCCGTTAGCTTTTATTGTGTCCACCTACTTATTCGTTCGCTAATTTCTGGACAAATGCCGTGTGTTCTGGTGATTGCCAACCTGCTTGTAAAACCGTTAATACGGGTGGCATATTCCCCGCTAATAACTCGGCAACAGCTAACCACAACCCAGGAAAAACTTGACTTCGCATAATTCCATCGGTATCAGCCGATAATTCCAGATACTCGCCCTCTTTCAGATAGAACCAACTCAATTTGCGATCAAGAACTTGCCAGACGATATATTCTTTGACTCCATTGCGGCGATATGCCTGTTTTTTAGCATGAAGGTCAATGGCAACGCTACTGGCAGCAATTTCGACAATTAACTCTGGCGCTCCTTCGATATAATCATCATCACTTAACTGTGTTTGACCCCCTGATTCTGGGTTGATCAAGAGAACGACATCGGGTTGAGGTTCGTTATCGAGATCTAAACGAACGGTTGGGTTGTCTCCCATGGAAATATTAGGAGTCATGGCTGCATAAGTTCCGAGCCAAGTGATAATTTGACCATGAGGTTCACCGTGGCTCTTAAATCGTAAGGCAGCAGCCATGTAGACAATTCCTTCAATCAATTCGGCTTTTTTCAGGTGAGGCATGGCATTGTAGCGACGCTCGAATTCATAGCGGGTGAGCTTGTCGCCATTTGCCAGAGGGGGAATGGTCAAATGCGGTAAGGGTGTTTTTACCATGATGATTAGACTTGGGATGATCCTGAGTGTGATCCTAGCACTAGATTTTTCGAGAAATGTCCGCCCAAAATGACGGGGATACATCTTCGGATTTTGGTCAATTTAGTCGGGTGCGAGATGGCAAACGAGTTGATATACCCAAAAATCTAAGGTGATTCGATTTAGCATTTATATAAGTTATAAATTTGGATCAAATGCAATATAAAATAACATTTTTAAATTAATAACGATAGCTTTTACAACATTGCAATTATGGGCAATCGTCCGGACATGATATAATCCACCGGACATGATAGAACAACCAAAGGAGACTCAAAGATGACCACGCAAAAGGACACATACCTACAAGATCCAGATGAACAGATGGACAGCTTGGGGCGAATCAGTTCTGAGCCGATACAAGCCAAAAGTCTAGAGCAGGCTGAGGCAGAATGTGAGGAGTTGGCTAAGGAGTACGGGGTAACCCTTGAGAGTACAACCAAACGCGATCGCGCTTGGTACGACTGCAATTTTAGGGGGTAAATTGATGAATCATAACGACTTTTCCGACAGCGCCCACACCCTGGGGACTGTTTGGAGCCGAACCCACGGCTGGCATAAGCCCCCATTCCCAGATGTCCCAGCAAAATTCGTCGCCTTGGCTGTCAGCTCCTACATCCGAAACTTGTCTGACTGGGAGATTGAGGACAAATTGAAAGAACTTGGCTTTAACCCCTCCTACCGTTGGCTGGGAGCGAATAATCCCAAAGACAAGTCACAGCCGACTCAACTCCTATTCTTCCTGAGAAAGTACAACCGGGATGATCCTGAATGCGATGAAGCGATTAAGACTCTCATTGATGGCGGGATTCCCCCACGGGCGATCATGATCATTACTCACAAACTCTATTGTGCGGCGGTGGGTAGCCAGTGCGATCGCGCTGATAATCGCAGAGATGATTAGCGCCCTATTGTTTTGGGTTTGGCGATCGCCCCAGGGAAGGCAGCGATCGCAGTTCATGCCGATTCATGCTGTTGATCGGATGGCTTATTCGGGAATGACTGTATCTTCCCGGAATGCCAGGTTTTGAATCCGCTGATCCAATTCTGGAGCCGTATCAACCTGATTGAAGGCTTGCTCTGCCGTGGGGAAAACTTGGTGCAGGTATTCGGCTAAAGCATCCTGCTCCGAACCAAAGGGGGCAAAATTGGCAATACCCTGGAACGGTTGTGCGATCGCACCATCTCGTACCCCGTTTTTGTTAAGATCTTCTTCAGGGTCGAAAACCCCGTCTTGATTACTATCGGACTCACCCGACAAATCAACGCGATCAAATAAAGCGGGATTGGCACTCAGGAAGCTGGGGAAGGGATAGTCATCGCCCCCATCAGCCAGGTAGCTGAGGGTGACTCCACGGAAGGTGCGATTCGGATCACCCACTAATTCACCATTCTCAACCACGATATCGATAACTTGATCTTGATCATCTACGACAACTAAAGAGACAACCCGATCATTGACGGGACGAGTGGCATCAAAGCTAAACTTGATCCCACCAACTTGGGGAAACTGACCCGGTGTGGCACCATGCACCGTTCCGGCTACGCCATGCTCGATTGTCTGCAATAGTTGATCGGCGGTGATGGTAAACAGGGTGAGGGAGTTGTTGAACCGGAGAGAGTTGGTAATATCAAGTTGGGAAACTTCCCCTTCTTCCTTACCCACCGCCGAATTAGCCGCTGGGGGTAATAGTTCAAAGTCATTGGGATCGATGCCACCATTAGCGGCACTAATCACCCCGATGTTGGAGCGAATCGCGCCCCCATTCTTGAAGGAGATCACCGTTGTCGGATCTACGGTTTTGACATAAGCTAAGTTGGCATCAACCGTGAGGTTGCCTAGGTTGGTTTCTTCGGTGCGGACAAAAGCGCGATCGCCTCGCAGAAAAACATTCGTATTACCAAAGATATTGCCATCCTGAGTGGCGATTACTTGGTTCAGGGCATCGGTGATTTGGACAATCTCTGGATCAGGTGTGCCACCCACCGCTGCAACCCCCTGATCGTCGGTAGCGTAGGCGCCACTAATATTGGGGTCAATACTGCTGGGAATCAGAATACCCTTGGCATCAAAGTCTACCACCAGACGCCCGACATACTTAGAGTTAGCCTCGGTGTTAACAATCGCGATTGGCTCTTCCTGACTATTAGTTTTGAGAATCGGATAGGTACCGCCACTGGTATCGCCGGCTCGGAGGCGATCGGTTGTATCAGATAGTAAAGTATGGGAACCTCCGGCGATGATAATATCCACATCTCGCAAACGAGGCGCCAACTCATCCCGCTCAATGTTCAATTGTTGCATGTGAGCCAGAAGAATCACCTTGTTGATTCCTGTTGCCGTGAGTTCATCCACCGCTGTTTGGATCTGACGCGCCAGGGCATCGTAATCGGTGGGATTATTGGGAAACACTGTGACACCATCAGAACCGGATAAGGAGGGCAGTAGGGGTGTGGTTGCGCCGACAATACCAATTGGCTCACCGTTGACAGTGATGATAGCAGTGCCGGCAACTTGTCCTGGGGGAATGGTGCTGGCTTCTTGACCATTAGCGGTTACTCGATCTGATAAGTTTGGTTCAGTGCTAAAGTCCAAGTTGGCGCTGAGATAGGGGAACAGAGTCCCACGGTAGTCTCCTGACGGTTTGATCATATCCCGCACTTCCTTGCTGCCCAGATCAAAATCGTGGTTGCCAAAGGTAGAAGCTTGGATACCAAGCTGATTGAGGATTTCGATGTCAGCATGACCAATGCCAGCCTTTCCCACAGGGGTATTATTTAGACTCGGATCACTGCCGGCAAAGAGGAAGGGACTAGGAATGTAGTTGTCCCCAGAGGAGAGGATCAGGGTATTGGGATAGTCATCTTTGAGAGCATCGAGAACAGCAGAGAAACGCGGCAAATCCGCCAAGGCTTGCAATCCCGATTCAATGTCTGAGGCATGGAGCAGTTGCAGGGTAAAGGGTGCTGGCTCTAAACCAACCCTTGCTGGTTTATTCGCCTTGCCCTTAAACATGGGAATGGAGATAGGTAGAGCGTTTGCCATCAAAGGGGGGAAGACTGTGCCAAGACAGAACGTGATGGCAAGAATCAAAACCGTAAGTAATTTCCAAATTGATCGCCAAATCATGGGTAAAACCTCGCTTTGTAATGATTTAATTTACGTGTAAATCGGTCTTCTTTTAGATAGGACTTACGCAGAGCATCTATCTGTAGGGTGCGTTACGCTGGGCTAACGCACCATTGCAATGGAAGACTTTACAGTTGTAGAGGGTGCGCCCCAGTATTTTACCGTAGCCTTGGCGTGTAGGACGAATCGCCGCATGACTGAGATAAACCCCAGCAGCAGCGGCACCCGGTTTCGAGCCTTCAATCCCATAAGTCCCCAGGATTAACTCCTCTTCAGTGCTGGCGCCGTCAGAGTTGATGTAGGGAGCTTCAAAGGCAATCAGACTCCGCATCGCCATGTTGCGATAACATAAGGCACCCGCCGGATAGGGTAGGTATCCGGTTTTGTGCGGATCGACGGTTATAGTATCGGTGTGCTTCAGGTGTTGATATTGTGCAATCACATAATCACTCAAAGGCAACGGCGGCAGAGGTGTATCCTCCGGATCATCTAAGTTATCCCACAACAGAGAAGCAAAGTAATTTATATATATTTCCGGAAAAATGTCTCAGGGTTATTTTTTCGGAAAACAAAATTTTAGAGACGTAGCATGCTACGTCTCTACAGGGTTTTGGCGATTTGCCCAAAAAGGGGGTAGTGTTCCCCGGATTTGGTATGATTCTCTTTGCCGTTATTGGGGTCCGGGGGGTCTGTCTCCTTTGAATGAAGATAACCACTCGCGAACTTGACCCGCCGCAATGTCGCGAGATCCGAGTCCAAACGCTAGCGCGATCGCGACAGCAATCGCACCTAAGAGTAAGCCAAAAGCTAAGTTCACAATATCGCCAGCGATACCCATTTGTTGCAGCGCCATCGCCACGGAAAAGGCAATAATCGCAATCCGAGCCGCTTGTGCCAGGATTTGGGATTGGCGCGATCGCGAACTGGTAATCAAGTTAAAGGCAAGATTCGCAAAGTACAAGCCAACAGCAAATACGATTAACCCCGCTAGAATCTGACCCGCGATCACAATAATCCCGGTGACAATCGTGGTTAAGGCTTCAAACTGCAAGACATTCGTCGCGGCAACCGTAGCAAACAAGAAGATGGCGATGAATGCAATAATACCCACCAGTTCTGACGGTGTACGAATGGAGGGAGTTGATTCCGGTTGAACCACTGTTTCAGATCCAGTTTCCGGCGTAGGTATCCCTTCGGCGGGGGGGGGAGTGGGGGCAGAACGACTGGGACGGGGTTCTGGTATGCCGATCCAGCGATAAACATTATTAAAGCCAATGCTGGCGAGAATATTGGTAACTAAATCCTTGACAAACTGACCGATTACATAAGCAATCATCAGAATCAACGCTGCCGTAAAGATTTTGGGCAGAGCATCAAGAATCTGATTTAACATCGCGATCGCAGGCTCTGAGATCGCCTCAATCTGTAAGGCATTCAGTGCGGCGATGCCGACGGGGATCAAAATTAAGACATAAACCGTCGTGCCAATAATCCAGGACAGTGACTTACCCCCTGGCGCACTTTGCAGTCCAAATCGTGCTCCTAGTTGATCCGTTCCGGCGGCTGACAACAGATTCGTGACGATGCGCCGCACAACCTGAGCCACTAGCCAACCTGCTGCCGCAATCACAAGGGCTGCCAAAATATCTGGCAAAATTGCCAAAATTTCATTCAGCAACTCTTGCACCGGGCGCAGGGTTCCTTCCAAGCCCAGAGTGCTGAGAATGGAGGGCAGAAATAACAGAAAAATGAACCAGTACAGAGCGTTCCCCATGGTTTCACTCAGGGAAAACTGGTTAGTTTGCCGTTGAGTCTCACCTGCTGCGGAAGGGGGTGTCTCACTGAATTGTTCACCCAAACGCTCATCCAAACCCAATGCCCGTAATCCTCGGGTTGTGAGCAGCTTGACCAAGCTTGCCAATAACCACGCCACCCCCAACAGAATTGCCGCTCCGAAAATCTTGGGCAAGAAGATCAGGATTTGGTCGAGGAAATTATTCAGCGGTAGAGAAACAACCTCAAGCTTCAACGTCTGCAGAACCGCTACCACCGTAAAGACGATGATAATCCAGTAAACGGCACTGGCTATCCATTTCTCAATCGGCGGCACTTCTGCCCCTTGTTGACCGCCAGCAAACCACTGGGCAATTTGATTGTCGATACGGGTGCGGTTGAGCAGTCCTTTGGTAATTGACTTAGCAATCAAGGCAACGATCCAACCGACAATCAGGATGAGGATTGCCGCAATTAGATTCGGCACAAAGTTGCTGAGATTTTGCACAATTCCCTGAAAACCAGCCTGAGTTTCTTGGATGGGTGCTGGTGTGTCTTGGGCTAAGAGGGGATGCACCCAAGGGGGCACACCTCCGATTGGGATAATTCCTTGCCAGGGTTGGTTCATAGTCTTCCTTATCTAATTACTCTCTAACAGTAAACGCAGTCACACACAATCTGTGACTTTCAGGCTACAACTCATCGAGTATTTATAGTCCTCTCAATCTATCGATATCTTTGTCTCCATGTTTTTGTGCTAATTCAAGATTTTTCGCCTCAGAGCGTCATTGCTAACGATGTTCGATTAATTACGGCGTTACCTCTATCTTTATGGGGAATTTGGTCACAAAAATCAAGCTTATGTTAGTTTTTTACCTCAAATCAGCTTTTTTTGGGGTTCATCAAGGTAAAGGATATCTCGTTTTGACAGTTCCCTGGTGATGTTCTCAACCATTTCCCTGCGGAGGAGTTTCCTGATCTCCGATTTGCCTGATCTTCTCCCCTTTTTGCACAATAGAGGAGATTCGATCCGGATTGAGTCGGACACAGCGACCTGGCGCTGTAGTAATACCAGTCAGATTACCAGCTATCGAGACGCTATTATCGCTTTAAATGCCCAATTTGCAAGTTTTTGAACAATCTATTCAGATTAAAGCCAGCGCCACCACCGTTGAACACTGCATTACCGATCTAACGCTGATGCACCGTTGGCTCAATCCAGCCCTGGGTTGCTATCCGGTGGGGGAGTGGAGTACAGAACTTGGCAGTCGCAGTCGCTTTGTGATTCAAATTCCGCTAGTCCAGCCTACCCTCAACAGTGTCGTTGTGAAACGCGAACCCGGTTTAATCGTTTGGCAATTCCAAGGATTCTTCCAAGGGCGCGATCGCTGGGAATGTCAACCCACGATTCGAGGTACGAGGCTGCTGAATCGTTTTGAGTTTGAAATTCCCAATCCTCTCGTCAGTTGGGGCTTTAATACCTTTGCCACAACCTGGACACAGCAGGATATGAAAGCCCAGCTACGCCGCCTGAAACGGGTGGCTGAACAGATGTATCAAGGGACGGATTAATAATTTTAGCAAGTATATTAGCTTGGATTGGCGAGAAGCCCCACGCTCTAATCTTTGATTAGAGCGTGGGATGAATCGCCAGTATTAGAAATTTATTTCTATCTAATTATTCGACTTGCAAGTGTTATAATTGAACTTAAGGAGGTGATGGAATTGAAGCGAAGTAAAGACACGTTTAAACTGAATTACCAGTATCGGATTGTACCGGATAAACGACAGGTTTGTCAATTAAACGAATGGTTGTATAAACTATGCCGGATACACAATCTAATGCTAGAGGAACGGTTTAACTGGTGGGAGTGTAACCGCAACTCAGTCAATGCTTGCCCGATTTTTATCACCTATCTACCAGAACTTAAAGATCAGCCAACCTATTACTCACAGAAACGGGCTACCCATTGGTCAAGGAAAACTTATAATTACCTATACGAGGGAGTTCATTCGCAGGTAATACAGGAGGCGATTAAGCGGGTAGAAGATACCTTTAATCGCTTTGTTAAAGGTGATTTAAATGGGAAGCGAAGCGGGAAGCCTCGGTTTAAGTCGGTGCGGCGATACCGGACAATTTCTATCCCTCAACTAAAAGCTGATTGCCTGAGTGTTACAGTCAACCCACATCGGCGCAAAAACGGCTGTACACGACGGGATATTGCCTATATCAACTTGCCCAAGGTAGGTCAGGTTAAGCTTATCTACCACCGCCCCATTCCGGTAGGGTTCACTATCAAAGCGGCGCTAGTTTCCCACAAAGCAGATGGTTGGTATGCAACCCTAACCCTGGAGGACAAGACAGTACCCAGCCTGAAGCTACCAGAGATAGAGGCAACAGAAGAGAACTCCATTGGATTGGACGTTGGCTTGGAAAAATTCTGGACAGCCTCAGACGGAGAGGTTGAGTCAATTCAACAGCATTACCGCAAGTCTGAGTCAAAGTTGGCAAAGTTGGCTAACCGCAAGGATAAAAAGCCTCACAAATCGGCTCAGGCAAGGAAGCTGGCAAAAAAAATATCCAAGCACCACCAGAAACTACAACGTAAGCGGAAACAATTCCATTATCAGTCGGCGACAAAACTGGTGAGCCGGGATGAACAGGTGTTTTTTGTCGAGGACATTAAACCGGGAAACTTATCCCGAAAAAACAAAGCAAAGCAGGATGAAAATGGGAGATATCTACCCAATGGTCAGAGTGCCAAATCAGGTTTAAACAAGTCAATCAATGACGCTGGTTGGGGTCAATTCCTTTCAATTCTCGCCTACAAAGCTGCAAAAGCTGGTAGAGACGCGCCATGGCGCGTCTGTACGGTGGTGAAGGTTAAACCCCATGATACAAGCCAGATATGCTCTTGTTGTAATCGCTTTGAGGAAAAAGATTTATCGATCCGAATCCATGAGTGTCTATGCGGATTGGTTTTGGATCGGGATTGGAATGCTGCGATTAACATTAAGAGAGTGGGGCTGGGCATGTTCCCCACTATAAAACGCCGGAAGCGTAGTCGTAAGGCTGCGACCAAGGAAGCCTACACCGTAATCTCTGATTCGGTGTAGGAGGATGTCACATTCAGTGCCAACCCGAACGCTACTTGCCACTTAATGCATCTCACACACTATGACAATTCTGTTCACCCTCGGTGTTATCCTACTGACTCTGATTTTATTCATCAGCGAATGGTTGCCCGTTGATATTACCGCACTCACAATTATGGTGCTGCTGATCGTGCTGGGATTAGTCACCCCAGAGGAAGGCATATCTGGGTTTAGTAGTTCCGCCACGATTACTGTGATGGCAATGTTTATCCTCAGTGCAGGAATTGCCCGCACGGGTGCGATTCAAATCGTTAGTGAACTCCTAGTGAAGTGGGGAGGTAAAACATCCTCGCAGCAGATTTTAGCCTTGGGGGTAATTGCGGGTCCGATTAGTGGTGTAATTAATAATACGGCTGTTCTGGCTGTCTTTCTGCCGATTGTGGAAGATTTATGTCGCCAACAGCGGATTTCTCCCTCCAAGCTTCTCATCCCTTTATCTTATGCCAGTATTTTAGGGGGAATGATTACTGTAATTGGTACTTCCACTAATATTTTGGCGAGTGGTTTATCTGAGAAATTGGGGTACGGTACATTCAGTTTATTTCAGTTCACCAAATTAGGACTAATCACCTTCACGATTGGCTTAACCTATCTTGTGTTAATTGCCCCCCGACTCTTACCCAATAAAAAAGTTGCGGGTAGTGATACTCAAGAGTATGGACTTCAAGACTATGTGAGTGAAATTGTGATTCCACCAGGCTCAAGCTTGGTTGGACAAACGTTACGTTCAACTCAAATTCAGCGTAAATTTGATATGGACGTACTGGAGATTATCCGTAACGAGACTCGTTTCGCCCAACCTCTGGCTGATAAAATATTGCAGGGTGGAGATATTTTAATTGTTCGGGGTAAACGGGAATGTTTACTGAATATTAAAGTGGAACGAGGGATCGATATTTTACCCGATGTCCAATTTGGCAATAAATCCATCGAAGAAGACTTAACATCTGGGGAAGATACGATCGCTGAAGTCTTAATCTTGTCAAACTCTGATCTAGCTGGATCTACTCTTAAAGACTTTCGATTTCGGCAACGCTATAACCTGACGGTATTAGCTATTCGTCGTGGACAAGAATTTGTCCGGGAACGGTTGGGTAAAGTTCCCTTACGGTTTGGGGATTTGCTCTTGGTACAAGGACCCAAGCAAAGTTTTGTCGGATTACAAAACAGTCGTGATTTGTTAGTCTTTGAGCAACGAGACATGGAGTCGTTACGGCGAGAAAAAGCTGGAATTGCTGTAGCAATTGGTGTGGGTGTTGTTCTAGTTGCGGCGTTTGACCTATTCCCAATTTTGGTTAGTGCCTTGGCGGGAGTGGTTTTAATGGTCGTCACGGGCTGTCTGAAACCTGGGGAAGTGTATAGTGCGGTTCGCTGGGATATTATCTTTCTCTTGGCTGGCTTAATTCCGTTGGGAATTGCCATGGAAAATTCGGGAACGACTAAATGGTTAGCCGATAATTTAGTTTCCCTAGGCAGTAATTTTTCGCCCTACTGGATGCTGACGTTTTTCTTTCTGATTACGGCGTTATTGACTGAGGTGTTATCCAATAACGCTTCGGTGGTTTTACTCTTACCCATTTCAGTGCAGGTAGCTGAGACGTTGGATCTCAATCCCTTTGCCTTTATGTTTGCTGTCACCTTCGCAGCGTCGAATAGTTTTATGACACCGATTGGGTATCAAACCAATACGATGGTCTACAGTGCAGGCGGTTACAGATTCCTAGACTTTTTCCGTGTCGGTGCTCCCCTGAGTCTTTTGATGACTGTTGTTATTCCCCCGTTAATTATTCTGCTTTATGGTTTATGACTATTTGTCATTTGTCATTTGTCATTTGTCATTTGTCAGAATACACAATTTAAATGCGTTTTAGCTGACTAAACTCGCCATAACCAAGTAGGATAAGTTTTTGACCCATCAACAATCGACAACAACATGACAAAAGCACGGATCGGGCTGCTATTTGGAGGACTCTCAGGAGAACACGAGGTTTCGATTTGTTCAGCACAAGCGATCGCAAAAGCGTTGAGTACGCCACCGAATACGGATAAGTACGACGTTTTACCGATTTACATTCAAAAAGATGGCATCTGGCAACCCCCAGACATCGCCCAGCAGGTTTTGGCATCGGGAACGCCTCTAGATACCCATGGAGACGGAAACCTCTGGCAATTTCCACCTCAGGTGGCTGACGTGGAGGTTTGGTTTCCCATCTTGCACGGACCCAATGGCGAAGATGGCACGATTCAAGGCTTGTTAACGTTAATGCAGGTTCCTTGTGTGGGTTCGGGTGTCTTAGGTTCAGCTATGGCAATGGATAAAATTGCCATGAAACAGATATTTGATCAAGTGGGACTCGCCCAAGTGAAGTATAAGGGATTGAGTCGCGCCCAAGTGTGGTCAAATCCCTGCGTCTTCCCGAAACTGTGTGATCAGATTGAGGAAACGTTGGGGTATCCCTGTTTTGTCAAACCTGCTAATTTGGGATCATCGGTGGGTATTGCCAAAGTGCGATCGCGAAGTGAATTGGAAACAGCGTTGGATAGTGCCGCCAGTTATGATCGCCGGATTATTGTAGAAGCGGGAGTCGTAGCGCGGGAAGTCGAATGTGCTGTCTTAGGGAATGATAATCCGAAAGCATCTGTGGTCGGTGAAATTAGTTATACCAGCGATTTCTACGACTATGAAACTAAATATACAGAAGGTCGTGCCACGTTATCGATTCCCGCACCATTACCTGATGGTGTGACTCGTCAGATTCAGGAGATGGCACTCAAGGCATTTGCGGCGGTAGATGCGGCTGGTTTGTCACGGGTGGATTTCTTTTATGTAGAGGCGACAGGAGAGGTTTTGATTAATGAAGTCAATACCTTACCCGGTTTCACCGCCACCAGTATGTATCCTCAACTTTGGGAAGCTAGTGGTGTACCGTTCCCTGAATTAGTTGATCAGTTGATTGAATTAGCCCAAGAACGGCAAACCTAAGTAGAGGCTGCTTTGTCATTTGTCATTTGTTATTTGTCATTTGTCATTTGTCATTGGTCATTTGGAAACTGTAGGGGCGACCCGCTTGCTCTAATTTTGAACAGACCCCAACTAGATTGCTTGCAATTAGTTGGGGATTCTCTCCTGCTGTTACCACGAAGAGCCGCTGTTCTCGGTGAATACCAGGAACTTCTGCCTTGGCACTCCTCCCTGCTATTTCTACTAGGGAGCTAAGACTAAAAAAGCCTTATGAACGCACTCTTGTTTTTACCCAGTCGATGCGTTATTGTAACAAATAATCTCTACTGGAACCCCTAATCTTAAGTTTTCTAGGTTCTGTAGGTCGTGCCGAACAAATAAATGCCGCCGTACCTGTCGGAATTCTACCAAAATTGTTAGTGTTTC